>JAUHYJ010000751.1 GCA_030425785.1 Acidimicrobiia bacterium
ATGATCCCGCGTCCGATCAAGTCGAACTTCCGTGAGGGCCTCGAGACGCTCGAGTACTTCATCGCGACGCCGGGTGCCCGCAAGGGCCTCGTCGACACCGCCCTGCGTACCGCGGACTCGGGCTACCTGACGCGCCGTCTCGTCGACGTCGCCCAGGAGCTCATCATCCGCGAGGAGGACTGCGGCACGAACCTCGGCATCTGGATCCCGAACGTGGCGCCCGACAGCGCCAACAACCGGAACTATCTCGAGACCAAGCTGTTCGGCCGTGCCCTGCTCAACGATCTCACGCTGAGCGACGGCACGATCCTCGAGCGCAACACCATCGTCGGCGAAGACGAGATGGTGGCGCTGCGCGACGACGACGCCATCGACCGGGTGCGGGTCCGCTCCGTGCTCACGTGCGACGCCGAGCTCGGCGTGTGCGCGCGGTGCTACGGCCGTTCGCTCGCGACCGGCAAGTCGATCGAGCTCGGCGAGGCCGTCGGCGTCATCGCCGCCCAGTCGATCGGTGAGCCCGGTACCCAGCTGACCATGCGGACCTTCCACACCGGTGGTGTGGCCGGCAAGGACATCGCCGGCGGTCTGCCCCGCGTCGTCGAGCTGTTCGAGGCTCGCACCCCGAAGGGCGTCGCCCGCCTGGCCAAGGCCACCGGCGTGCTGCGTCTCGGCGACGACGAGGGCAAGGGCATCCCGGTCACGATCGTCGACGACCAGGGTGACGAGCACGAGATGATCCTCCCGCTTGGCGCCCGCCCGATCGTCACCGACGGCCAGGACATGAAGGCCGGCGACAAGATCACCGAGGGCCCCTCCGATCCGAAGGAGCTCATGGAGATCAAGGGCATCCGCGAGACGCAGGTGTACCTGGTCGAAGAGGTCCAGAAGGTCTACCGCGACCAGGGCGTGTCGATCCACGACAAGCACATCGAGCTGATCGTGCGGCAGATGACCCGCCGCATCGGCGTCCAGGAACCCGGCGACACCGACTTCCTGCCGGGTGAGCGCGTCGACTCGAAGACCTTCCGCGACACCAACCGCCGGATGGTCGAGGAGGGCAAGCGCCCGGCCGAGGGCCGTCCCGAGATCATGGGCATCACCAAGGCGTCGCTCGCCACCGAGTCGTGGCTGTCGGCGGCGTCGTTCCAGGAGACCACCCGTGTCCTCACCGAGGCGGCGATCGACGGCAAGTCCGACTCGCTGATCGGCCTCAAGGAGAACATCATCATCGGCAAGCTGATCCCGGCCGGTACCGGCATGATGAAGTACCGCGAGTTCGGGATCGAGGCACCCGACTACGAGCCGATCCAGTACTACTCGAGCGAGGAGGCCGAGCAGAATCCGGCCGAGTTCCTCGCCAACCTGCACGGATCGTACGAGGGCACGCCGGTGGGCGGCGACTGACCCGACCTCACGTCGACCGACTGGACGAACCCGGAGCGCACGCTCCGGGTTCGTTCAGTTTTCGGCACCGTAACGTCAAGGGCACCTCAAGACCCCTGCATGCGGCGCCGATAACAGATCGAACCCTCAGCTCAGTTCGATCTCATGTCCACCCGCGAAGATCATCGACCTCACGCGGCCGCATCGCGGCAGCGCCGTCTGGTGATCAACCGCGCCCCGGATCTGTCCGAGGTGCAGTCGCGATTGGAACGGGATCGTCGTCGCTACTCGGCCGGGATGGTGGACCCCGACGAGTTCGCGACCGAACTGGCGGTGGAGTTCGCCCGCCGGGAACGTGGGGGCCGCAACTGCGGTCTCGCGTCCATCTCGATCTTCGAGATCGCGGGCATCCGGCATCGCTACGGCCCGGAGTACGTGTTCGACCTGGTCACGGAGCTGATGACCGTGGTCCTCGCGCACCTCGGGCCGGGCGATGTCGTGAACCTCGCCGAGAGCGGGGAGATCCTCGTCCTCGGACGCGACTCGCCCGTCGGCGACCTGGTGAAACGGGTCGAGGACGTGTGTCGCGAGATCGCCCGCCGTCGATGGGATGCCGAGGGCGAGCAGCTCTTGTTCACCCCCTCGGCAGGCGTGGCGACCCTCGACGACG
>JAUHYJ010000752.1 GCA_030425785.1 Acidimicrobiia bacterium
CACGCCAACCTGCGCCTGCTGTACGGCTGGCAGTGGCTGCAACCCGGCAAGAAGCTGCTGTTCATGGGCTGCGAGTTCGCCGTCGCCCACGAGTGGAGCCACGAGGACGACATCCCCTTCCTGCCCGGCGACGCCCGCCGCCCCGCCGGGGCGAGCCACGTCTCGGCCTGGGTCGCCGAGATCAACCGCGTCTACCGCGCCGAGCCGGCGTTGCACCGCGGCGACTGCGACCCGGGCGGCTTCGTCTGGCTCGTCGGCGACGACGCCGACAACAGCGTGTGCGCCTACCTGCGCACCGACCCGACCGACGGGGCCCCGCCGGTGCTGGTGGTCGCCAACTTCACGCCGGTCGTACGCGACGACTACGAGGTCGGCGTCCCTATCGCCGGCACCTGGCGCGAGATCCTGAACGGCGACGAGCTGCGCTTCGGCGGGAGCGACGTGCGCAACGGCGGCGTCACCGCGCGCGCCGAGCCGGCGCACGGCCAACCGCACCGGGTCTCGCTCCGGCTGCCGCCACTGGCCGTGATCGCGCTCATCCCGGACGACCACACAGGAGGTTCTTGAACATGGCACTCCCGAACGTCTTCTCGATGGTCCTCGCCGGCGGCGAGGGCAAGCGGCTCGCGCCGCTGACCCGCGACCGATCGAAACCCGCCGTCCCCTTCGGCGGCCACTACCGGCTGATCGACTTCGTGCTGTCGAACCTCGTCAACGCGGGCTTCCGCCGGGTCGTGGTGCTGACCCAGTACAAGAGCCACAGCCTCGACGTCCACCTGTCGCAGACCTGGCGGATGTCGCCCTTGCTCGGCAACTACGTCGTCGGCGTACCGGCCCAGATGCGCCGCGGGCCGCGCTGGTACTCCGGTTCGGCCGATGCCATCTTCCAGAACCTCAACCTGCTCGACGACGAGCGCCCGACCCACGTCATGGTGTTCGGCGCCGACCACATCTACCGGATGGACCCCCAGCAGATGCTCGAGCAGCATCTCGACACCGGGGCCGGGCTGACGGTCGCCGCGCTCCGGGTGCCGCGCAGCGAGGCCGACCAGTTCGGCGTCATCGACGTCGGCGAGGGCACGAAGATCAAGGGCTTCCTCGAGAAGCCGTCCGACCCGCCCGGCACGCCCGACAACCCCGACGAGACGCTCGCGTCGATGGGGAACTACCTGTTCGACGCCGAACTCCTCCGCGAGCTCGTCACCGCCGACGCCGCCGACGCCGGCAGCAAGCACGACATGGGCGGCAACATCGTGCCCGCGATGGTCAGCAGCGGTGACGCACACGTCTACGACTTCTCGAAGAACGCCGTGCCGGGCGAGTCCGACCGCGACCACGCCTACTGGCGTGATGTCGGCACGCTGCGGGCCTACTTCGACGCCCACATGGACCTCGTCGCCCCCGAGCCCGAGTTCAACCTGTACAACTACGCCTGGCCGATCCTGACGGCCGGTCGTCTGCACCCCCCGATGAAAGCGACCGAGCACCACCTGTCGCCGTCGTCGATCGCCAACGCGATGATCTGCAGTGGGGCGATCCTGTCGGGTGCGACGATCAACCGGGCACTCATCTCGCCGGGTGTCCGCATCCGCGACCGGGCCGAGGTCGACCACGCCGTGCTGCTCGACGGGGTGCAGGTCGGCGCGGGCGCCCGCCTGCGGAACGTGATCATCGACAAGCACGTGGTCGTCCCCGACGGCTACGTGATCGGCCACGACGCCGACGACGACCGCGAACGCTTCGGTGACCGTGACGGGTGCGCGATCGACGAGGGGGGCCTCGTCGTCATCGGCAAGGGCGAGACCCTCCCCTGACCGACCCCGCCACCGACGACCTCGCCGACGCCCGCAAGCCCCTCCGCCCAGCGGCGACGACACGGTTGCAGCAGCGCCGGAGTCGAATCGACGGGGTTGCAGCAGCGCCGGTTGCCGTCTCGAGGAGTGAGGTCAATCGGTCACGAGCGTGCGGTAGAGCTCGCGGTGCTGTGCGGCAGGGCCGGCCCAGCTCCAGTCGATCGCCATCCCGTTGTCGCGGGCCCTCGCCCGGCGTGTGC
>JAUHYJ010000753.1 GCA_030425785.1 Acidimicrobiia bacterium
CGTCGGCGTCGACGCCGCGGTCGGCGAAGAAGCGGCGGGTCATCTCGGGGTATTCGGACGTCACCCGGACGCCGTCGGGCAGATCGGCGACGCTCGCGACCTCGCTGTCGCCGGCCACGGCGACGACGACGCGCACCGGCTTCGAGGTCGCCTTCGAATACTTGAGCTCGCCGAGGCTCTCGACGACCGAACCCGTCTCCTCGACCCAGTCACGGCCGGTGATGCCGATGTCGAACAAGCCCTCCGCAACGTACGTGGGGATCTCCTGCGGCCGCAGGACCCTCACCTCGGCGATCCGCGGGTCGTCGATCGTCGCCTTGTAGTCGACCCCCGACGACCGGCTGATCGACAGATCCGCGGCGTCGAACAACTCGAACGTCGCCTTCTCGAGCGAACCCTTCGGCACCACCAGCTTCAGCACGACGCCCGAGGCTACCGCCGGACCGACGCCCCGGTCCGCCCCCGTTCCCCCATCACCTCGTTCTGGTCGGAGAACCGGCACGAAGTCGCCGATCTGGTCGGAGTTGTGGACCGAATACGGTCAGTAACCCCGACCAGAAGCACCGACGGGTGCCGAAAACCCGACCGGAACGTCAGACGGGTGCCGGGAAGCCGACCGGAACGTCAGGCGAGGAGGACGAAGAGGCGAACGGTGTAGCCCGCCATCACGCTCCAGAACAGCACCGCGAAGGTGCGCTCACCGGCGCGCCGGTTCACCGTCGATCCGGTCCACGTGCCGAGCGCCATCAGCGGAACGGCGGCCAGCGCCGTGAGCACCGAGGTGCGCCCGAGGAGCTCGGCATCGGCGAAGATCGCCGTCTTGGTCGCGTCCCCGGCGAACGAGGCGAGCGACGCCGCGCCGACGAAGTGACGCCGATCGAGACCGAGGTTGCGGATCGCCACGCCCTTCAGCGGGCCCGACGTGCCCGAGAACCCACTGGACGCGCCCGACACGAACGCCAGGCCGGGCGCGAATCCGGTGCGCAGCCGGCTGAGGTCGAACCGTTCGGCGACGAGCGACGCGGCGAACATCACGACGATGCCGACGGTGACGGCCCACTCCGGCGCCTCGACGAGCAGCGACGACCCGATGGCCGCACCGAGCACGGTCAACGCGATGATCAGCGCCGCCGCGCGGAACGGCAGCGTCGCGCGGTACGCGATGATCTTGAGCACGTTGTTCGACGCGAGGAGCAGGGCCGCCAGTGCCACCCCTTCCTTCGACCCCAGGAACAACGCGAGCGTCGGCACCATGAGCAGCGACCCGCCGAGTCCCGCCGACGCCGAGATCGCGAACGATGCGTAGACCAGCAGCAGGACGGCGATCGCGGTCAGGACGGTCATCGCGGACGCAGGTGGCTCAGGTGTGGACCGGGTCGAGATCGAGCGATCGGAGCCGCTCGTTCAGGGCCGAGAGGTCGCCCTCGACGATCCCGGTGAGGGCCGCGAGCTGTTCGTCGATCTGGCCGGCGAGCTTCTCGAACACCTGCACCGACTGGCGCGTCGGACGGGCGTCGGCGCTGCTGACGACCGGAGGGAGGTTGCCGAGCTTCTCGAAGAGCATCTCGCGGTAGTTGAGCGAGTCACCCTCGGAGGTGAGCTCGGCCTGCACGAGCTGTCCCTCGACGGCGGCGATCTGCTCGGTCACCCGGTCGGCCAGGGCCGTCGCCTCGCCGGCGTCGTCGCGGCCGTCCAGGCGTTCCCGCCATGTGGCAATCTGCGTCCGCACGCTCCGGATCGAGTTGACCGCATCGGCGACCGCCGACAGCTTGGACTGGATGGCGAGCAGGAGCTCGAACTGCTCGCGCAGGTCGTCGTCGCTCGTCGTGACCCGTGGGTCCTTCACGAGGTCGAACGGCTGGGTCATCGACCAGTCGCCGACGGTGAGGGTGACGTGGTACGTCCCAGGAGGCGCCAGCGGGCCTGCCGGCCTGGCGTGGAACTCGGTGTCGACCATCTTCGTGCCGGCCGGGTACTCCATCGACCACTGGAACGCGTTCATGCCGGCGTTGGCCCGGATGTAGCGGTTCCCCGTCCGCTCCTTGTCGTC
>JAUHYJ010000754.1 GCA_030425785.1 Acidimicrobiia bacterium
TAGAGCACCAGGTTGTGATCCTGGCGGTTGGGGGTTCAAGTCCCCTTGGCCACCCCAAGCGCAGCAATGCGACCGCCTGACAGGGTGCGGGGCGACGAACCGCCTGGTACCCTGTCAGGCCCTGCTTCTCTAGCTCAACGGCAGAGCAGTGGACTCTTAATCCATTGGTTCAGGGTTCGAATCCCTGGGGGCGGACACCGACGGCCCCGGCGCCACGCCGGGGCCGTGCCGCGTCCCACTCCCGATCAAGCGACATCGGGCAGCTCTCCCTCCACCGCCGGGCCATCGGCCCGCTGCGCAGTCCACGCCGTCGACGACGGCACCGGTCCTGTTACCGGGCTGTTGCCAGGCCTTCGTACCGTGGCCGACACCGTCGATCAGGAAGGCTTCCGATGCGAGTTCGCGCCCAGCGCTCTGTCATCTCCATGCTCGTCGCTGCACTCGTAGCGACCGGAACCATCGCAGGCCAGGCCGGCCTCGATGCTCCCCCGGCCGCTGCGGCAGTCGCCGTCCCGACCGAGGCGATCGTGCCGCTCGAACCGGCACGCCTCCTCGACACCCGACCCGGCGAGAGCACCGTCGACGGTCAGGCGAGCGGCGAAGGCCGACGCGCCGCCGGCTCGACCTACGAACTGACCGTCGTCGGACGCGGCGGCGTCGATGCCGATGCCGACGCGGTGATGCTCAACGTCACCGCCGTCTTCCCGCAGGGCGCCGGCTTCCTGACCGTCTTCCCGTGCGGGACCGATCGCCCGCTCGCCTCGAGCGTCAACTACGGCCCGGGCGACGTCGTCCCGAACGCCGTGCTCGCCAAGATCGGGACCGACGGCAAGGTCTGCATCTACAGCCTCGCCGCCACCGACATCGTCGTCGACGTCAACGGGTTCGTCCCCGCCGGGGGCTCGCTCGCCACCGTCGAGCCGGCACGCCTGCTCGACACCCGACCCGGCGAGGAGACGGTCGACGGCGAGTTCTCCGGGGTCGGCAGCGTGCAGGCCGGGGGCACGGTCGAACTCACCGTCGCCGGGCGCGGCGGCGTGACCGCCGAGGCAGACGCGGCCATGCTCAACGTGACCGCCGTCTTCCCGGCGGCGGCCGGCTTCCTCACGATCTACCCGTGCGGAGCACCCCGTCCCCTGGCCTCGAACGTCAACTACGGGCCGGGCGACGTCGTCCCCAACGCCGCGCTCGCCAAGATCGGCACCGGCGGCAAGGTCTGTATCTACAGCCTCGCCGCCACCGACATCGTCGTCGACGTCAACGGCTTCGTCGGCGCCGGCGGCCGTCTGATCCCGACCGAACCCCAACGTTTCGCCGACAGCCGCCCCGGGGAGGACACCATCGACGGGCTGGGTACGAGCCGGCTCCAACTCCGTGCCGGAGAGACGCGCCGAATCATCATCGCCGGCCGCGGCTCGGTGCCGACCGACGCCGCCGCCGTGCTCACCAACGTCACGGCTGTCGCACCCACCGACTTCGGGTTCCTCACCGTCTGGCCGTGCGACGTCGAACGGCCGCTGGCATCGAACGTCAACTACGGCCCGGGCGACGTCGTCCCGAACGCCGTGCTCGCCAAGCTCTCCGCCAGCGCGTTCTGCATCTTCAGCCTCGCTCCGGCCGACATCGTGATCGACGTGTCCGCGTACGTGCCGTTCAGCGCAGCTCCGCTGAACCCACCCGACTGCTCCGCGAGCCTCGCGTCCCAGGCGGAGTGCAATGCGCTCACCGACATCTACAACTCGATGCGCACCGCGACATCGCCGCCGTGGACTGCCGACACCGACCCGTGCGGGTGGACGGGCGTCGGCTGCAACAACGACGGTGTGGTCGCGCTCGACCGGGCGACCGGCTTCTCCGGCCCCGTACCGTCGTCGATCGGCGACCTCGCCGAGCTCACGCGACTCCGGCTCGGCGGGGCGACGTCGGTCCCGCCCGAGATCGGCCGGCTGACGAAGCTGACGGACCTCACGCTGTTCGGCAACATGACCGACATCCCCTCGAGCGTCGGCGATCTCACCGATCTCACGTTCCTCGCATTCCGCTCGG
>JAUHYJ010000755.1 GCA_030425785.1 Acidimicrobiia bacterium
TCAGTTGTCGAACAGCGGGATCTCGCCCGCTGCGAGGGTGACGATGGCGCGCTTGGTGTTCGGCTTCGAACCGATGCGGTTCGTGCCGCGGACACGGCTGCGCTTGCCCTTGCGGTTGAGCGTGTTCACCTTCAGCACCTCGACGTCCCAGATCGCCTCGACGGCGTCACGGATCTCGGGCTTGGAGGCCGACGGGGAGACCTGGAACACGTACGTGCCCATCTCCATGAGGTCGTAGCTCTTCTCGGAGACGATCGGCGCCAGGATGATGTCGCGTGGGTCCTTCATCAGTTCTCGTCCTCTTCGGTGGCGGCGTCGTCGGCCGCATCGGCGGTGTCGTCGTCGGCGAGCGCGTCGGCGGCGGCCTGGGCGGTCTCGGCGACGGCTCCGGCGGCGTCGGCGACGGCCTCGGCGACGGATGCAGCGACCCCGGCGGCGGCGTCGGTGGCGGTGTCGGCGACCGTGCCGGCAGCGGCGCTCGCGGCGTCGCGGACCTTGCGGGTCGCCGAGCGCTCGGCGGCGACGGGCAGCGACGACTCGGTGAACACGATCACGTCGTTGCAGAGCACGTCGTAGGCGTTGAGCTCGCCGGGGGCGATGAGCTGCACGTCGGGCAGGTTGCGGAAGCTGAGCGCCGCCGCAGCGTCATCACGACCGACGACGACGAGGACCTTGCCCTCGACGCCGAGCTTGGCGAGCGCCGCCTTGGCCGACTTGGTCGACGGGGCGTCGAACCCCCACTGGTCGACGACGACGACCTTGCCCTCGGCGGCCCGGTCGGACAGGGCCGAACGCAGGGCGAGGTTGATCATCTTCTTGGGGGTCTTCTTGGCGTACGACCGCGGCTTGGGGCCGAGAGCGATGCCACCGCCGCTGAACTGCGGCGCACGGATCGAGCCCTGGCGCGCGTTGCCGGTGCCCTTCTGACGGTACGGCTTGGCGCCGCCACCGCGGACCTCGGAGCGGGTCTTGGTGCTCTGGGTGCCCGAGCGGCGGGCGGCGAGCTGGGCCGTGACGACCTGGTGCATGACCGGCACGTTCGGCTGGATGCCGAAGGTGTGGTCGTCGAGATCGACCTTGCCGGCGTCGGCGCCGGCGGCGTTCTTCATGGTGATCTGCGCCATGTCAGCTCTCCTTCACCGGCGTCTTGACGGCATTGCGGACCGACACAAGGCCACCGTTCGGGCCGGGGACCGAACCCTTGACGAGCAGCAGGTTGCGTTCGGCGTCGCTGTCGACGACCTCGAGGTTGAGGGTCGTGACCTGCTCGTGGCCCATGTGGCCGGACATCTTCATGCCCTTGAACACGCGACCCGGGAACGAGCACTGGCCGACCGAGCCGGGCGTGCGGTGGTTCTTGTGGTTACCGTGGCTCGCGCCCTGGCCCTTGAAGTTGTGACGCTTCATGGTGCCGGCGAAGCCCTTGCCCCGGCTGGTGCCGGTGACGTCGACGAGCGTGCCGGCGGGAATCTGCTCGACGGTCAGCTCCTGGCCGACCTCGAAGCCGTCGACGGAGTCGAGGCGCAGCTCCACCAGACGCTTGCCCGGGGCAACGCCTGCCTTCTCGAAGTGGCCGGCGGCCGGCTTCGTGAGCTTCTTCGCGTCGCGGTGGCCGTAGGTCACCTGCAGCGCGTTGTAGCCGTTGCGTTCGTTGGTCTTGATCTGCACGATGCGCATCGGTTCGACACGGAGCACGGTCACGGGGACGACCTTGTCGTCGACCCATGTCTGTGTCATGCCGACCTTCTCGCCGACGATCGATTGTTGTGCCATGGCGGCCGGTCCTTTTCGTTGTCCAAGCCCTCGGGGGGCTCTCCACGCAAATGCTCCGCCGCTAGCCGTTCTGCGTTCAGGACGGACGAGCGTGCGGAGCACGAGATCATGTTGTCGCTGGGCGGTTCCGGTCCCGTCGTTGCGGGTGGCCTACACAGACATCGGTTGCTGAATGGGGTGGCGATCGAAATGCCTTCCGATCACGGCCATGCAATGCTATGGGCGCCGTCGGGTGCTTCCAACACGCGCCCCAACCACGTTTGCGTC
>JAUHYJ010000082.1 GCA_030425785.1 Acidimicrobiia bacterium
GTCTCGTGCTCGCGCTCGCGTTGCAGAAGGTGGTCGAGAACTTCGTCGGCGGGCTCATTCTCCAGACGCGGCGCCCGTTCACCGTCGGCGACACCATCGACCTCGATGGACACATCGGCGTCGTCACCGACATCGATTCACGCACGACCGTGCTGCGCGGCCTCGACGGCTCGATGGTCCGGATCGCCAACAGCGAGGTGCTGACCACACCGATCGTGAACCTCACGCGCGAGCTCCTCCGCCGCTCCGAGCTCGCCGTGGGAGTCGCGTACGACACCAACCTCGAGCACGCCACCGAGGTGCTCACCGAGGCCGTCAGTCGGGTCCCGCGCATCTCTCACTCGCCCGAACCGTGGGTCATGCTGCGCCGGTTCGGCGAGTCGAGCATCGACTTCACGATCTACTACTGGCATCGCAGCGACGTGCCCTCCGAGCTGGCGGCCACGCACGACCTGATGCTCGCCGTGCACCAGGGCCTGGCCGATGCCGGCATCACGATCGCGTTCCCGCAGATGGTGGTGTGGTCGGGCCACGACGCCGCCGACGACCCCTACGGCAGCGCGCCCGCCCGCGTGTTCACCGAGCGGCAGAGCGCCCCACCCCCGCCGAACCGCGAGCGCGAGGACGACACGCCGTCGCGCTTCCGGCTGCCCTGGCGCCGCTAGCTCGCCACTGCGGCAGCGCGGTCCTGCGCCACCGCGTCGTACGACTCGTAGTCGGCAGCCGTGTCGTCGGCGAACTCGTACTCCATCAGGCCGGCGTCTTCCCACGCCCGGCGTAGGTAGCCGTCGTTCGCATCGAGCAGGCCGAGCTTGCGGGTGTTCGGCACCAGCTTGGCGAAGAACCCCCGCTGGAACTGGGCCTGCGGGCTGAGCCCCCGCTGCGCTGCCGCCTCGTGCAGGAACGGCACGATCTCGTCGACCGACACCCCGAGTCGCTCCCACACCTCGGGCGTGGTGGCCCGGCTGCGCGACCGCAGGGTGTTGTCGATCATGAACTCCTGGCGCTCCTTGAGCTCGGGCTCGGTGAGGCCCTCGTAGAACTCGGCCAGGCTGATGATGCCGAACGCCACGTGGCGGGCCTCGTCGGCCATCACGTACCTGAGCAGCTTCTGCAGCAGCGGCTCGTCCGTGCGGCGCAACATGTCGCCGAACGCCGCCAGCGCGAGCGACTCGATGATGATCTGCATGCCGAGATAGGCGATGTCCCACCGCGAGTCCTCGAGCAGCGCCATGATCTGGGCGTCGAGGAACGGGTTCATCGGGTACGCCTCGCCCAACTTCTCGTGCAGGTACTTGGCGAACACCTCGGTGTGGCGGGCCTCGTCCATCGTCTGGGTCGACGCGTAGTACTTGGCGTCGATCCACGGCACCGTCTCGGTGATCTTGGCGGCGGTGAGCATCGCTCCCTGCTCACCGTGCATGAACTGGCTGAGCGACGCCTTCATGAACTCGATCCCGGCGTCCGTCAGCTCCTTGTCGCCCCACGACGCGATCGGCGAGCCGGGCAGCTGCACCGCGGCGGCGACGATCTGCTGGACCGGGCTCGGGTTCGTCGTCACCAGCTTCTCGGGGTCGACGTCGGTCGCCCAGTCGAGCTCGGTGACGCTGTTCCACTGCGACGCCATCGCCTTGTTGTAGAGCTTGACCAGCGCCTCGCGGTCGCGGGTGTAGTCCCACGTCATGATCCGCTGGGCGTTGTCGTGGATGAGCCGGATCGACTCGTCCATCTCGACCCGCGAGGGCGGCTCGGGTACCGGTTCGCTGATCGGATGGTCGGTGATCGCCATGGCAAACGACGCTAATCGTCGCCGGAACCCGTCGACGGGTCAGGTGACCGGGGTCACCGGGTCGTCGCCGGCCAGCACGGCAGCGACGTTGCGGGCGGCCAGGACGGCCATCGCGTCACGGGTCTCGACCGTGGCCGAGCCGAGGTGTGGGACGAGCACGGCGTTGTCGAGGTCGAGCAAGCCGGGATGGACCTCGGGCTCGTGCTCGAACACGTCGAGCCCGGCCCCGGCGATCCCGCCGGATCGCAAGGCCTCGACCAACGCGGCCTCGTCGACCACCGGCCCGCGGGCCGTGTTCACGAGGTACGCGCTCGTCCGCATCCGTTCGAGGGCGGCGGCGTCGATCAGGTGGTGGGTGTCGGGGGTGTACGGGCAGTGCAGCGACACCACGTCGCTCGTCGCCAGCAGCTCGTCGAGCGAGAGCAGTTCGGCGCCGAGCCGCTGTTCGACGTCGGGGGCCACCCGGCTGCGGTTGTGGTACGCGATCGTCATCCCGAACGCCCTGGCCCGCTCGGCGGTGGCCTGTCCGATCGCACCCATACCGATCAACCCGAGCCGCTTTCCCTGGATGCCCGAGCCGAGCATCATGAACATGCCCCACTTCCAAGCCTCACCGGACCGGATGAGGCGTTCGCCCTCGCCCAGGCGGCGGGTCACCATGAGGACCAGTGCCATCGCGATGTCGGCCGTGGCGTCGGTGAGCACGTCGGGCGTGTTCGTGACGGTCACCCCTCGCTTGCGGCACGCGTCGACGTCGATGTTGTTGTAGCCGACGGCCACGTTGGCGACCACCTGCACGTTCGGCGCCGCGTCGAGGAACGCGTCGTCGACGCGATCGGTCAGCAAGGTGACCGCCGCGTCGGCACGGGAGAGCTGCTCGTCGCGCACATCGGTCGGGATCGGTCCGTCGCCGTCCCATGCCCACACGTCACCGTGTTCGCGCAGCAGGTCGAGCCCGGCGGTCGGGATACCACCGGTGACCACGATGCGTGGCCGACTCATGCCGAGCCGATCCAGTCACCGAGCCGCCCGATGCCCTCGGTGATGTCGTCGGCGTCGATGCCCGAGTAGGCGAAGCGCACGTAGTGCGCGGTCTCGTCGGGTTGGCGGGTGCCGAAGTGGTGTCGGGTGCAGAACGACACGCCGGTCTCGTGGAGGGCCGCGGTCGCGAACTCGGCGACGTCGTCGAACCCGAACCGTTCGACGGCCTCGGTGACGTTCGGGAACAGGTAGAAGGTCGCCTCGGGCGTCGCGCAGTGCACGCCGGGCACGTCGGCGAGCGCAGCGACCGCGGCGTCCCGGCGCTGCCGCAGCTCGGCGAGCAGGGCTGCGGCCCCCGACGGGTCCCGCAGCGCCTCGACACCGGCGGCCTGCACGAAGTGGGTCGTGCACGACTCGTCGTTCGTGTTCAGCTTGGCGATCTGCTGTGCGATCGGCTCGGGGGCGACGGCGCATCCGAGCCGCCAGCCGGTCATCGCGAACTTCTTCGAGAACGTGTAGAGGATCACCGTCCGCTCGGCCATCCCGGGCAGGGACGCGATCGAGGTCGACGTGCCGGAATACCGCATCTCGAAGTACGCCTCGTCCGACAGCACCATCAGGTCGTGGTCGACGGCGA
Source organism: Acidimicrobiia bacterium (assembly GCA_030425785.1). Classification (GTDB taxonomy): domain Bacteria; phylum Actinomycetota; class Acidimicrobiia; order Acidimicrobiales; family Ilumatobacteraceae; genus Ilumatobacter. The sequence goes on from JAUHYJ010000082.1 coordinate 3,408, forward strand.
TGCGGGCGATCTCGGCCATCTCGTCCGGCGTCGACTCGCACCCGAGCGGGTTCTGCAGGTTGTTGTAGATCAGCAGCCGCGCCTGTGGGGCGAGCTCGCGCAGCTGGTCGAGGTCGATCCGGAACCCGGCGTCGGTCTCGTGGTAGCGGTACGGCATCGCCCGCCCACCGAAGTAGTTGACCTGACTCTCGTAGATCGGATACCCGGGGTTCGGGTAGAGGACGCCGTCGCCCGGGTCCATCGACGTCTGGACGAACTTGGTGATCACCGGCTTGCCGCCCGGCTGCACGACGATGTTCGCGCCACTGAGCGAGAGCCCGCGGTCACCACCGATGTTGTCGGCGAGCGCCTCGCGCAGCTCGGGGATCCCGGCCGCCGGGCAGTAGCCGGTCTTGCCCTCGGCGATCGCGCGGTTCATCGCGTCGACGATGTTCGCCGGCGTCGGCAGGTTCATGTCACCGAGGTGGAACGGGTAGACCCGGTGACCCTGTGCCGCCCAGTCGGCGGCGGCCAGTGACACCGCGAACGCCGTCTCGGTGCCCAACTGCTCGAGTCGCGTCGCCAGATGCATGGGCGGATCGTAACGAACCTGCGTCGCGGCGCTCGACGGCAGGTCTGGCACACTGGCGCCGTGACACGCATCGGGATCGTCGGCGTCGGTGGCATGGGCACGTTCCACGCCCGCACGCTCGCAGGCCTGGCCGGCGTCGAGGTGGTGGTCGTCGCCGACCCCGACGGCGACCGCACCGAGCCGCTCGCCCGCGAGATCGGGTGCGAGTCGTCGCCCGACCCGCTCGCGACCGCGGCCCGCGACGACCTCGACGGCGTCGTCATCGCCTCACCCGACGAGACCCACCCCGAACTCGCGATCGCTGCCCTCCAGGCCGGGTCGTACGTGCTGTGCGAGAAACCGCTCGGCGCGACGCTCGCCGACGCACGTCACGTCGTCGATGCCGAGGTCGCCCTCGGCGAGCGACGGATCCAGCTCGGGTTCATGCGCGAGTACGACGCAGCCCACGTCCAGCTCGCCGAGGCGATCGGCACGATCGGCGCGATCGATCACGTCCGCCTCGTCCATCGCAACGCCAATCGGCAGCGCCGACCCATCGAGCAGATCGTCGTCCAGTCACTCGTGCACGAGGCACACTCGGTCCGCTTCCTCACCGGGCACGAGGTCACCGAGGTCACCGCGTTCGGGGCCGGGCCGGACGGCACCGGGTCGTTCCGCCACGTGCTGGTCCACGCCCGCCTGTCGAACGGCGGCCACGCTGCGCTCGAGTTCGACGACGGCGGCTTCGCGTACGAGGTCTCGGTCGAGGTGCTCGGGCGGGACGCCGACGCGGTGACCGGCCAACCCCTGCGCGCGGTGACCCGCCGCGACGGTTCGGTCGACGTCCACCTCGGCGCCGACTGGTTCGGCTGGTTCGCCGACGCCTACCGCGTCCAGGACGACGCCTGGGTCGCGTCGATCCGCCATCGACAGGCGACCGGGCCGACCACCTGGGACGGCTACGCCGCGCAGGCGATCGTCGAGGCGGCGATGATGTCGCTCGAGACCGGGCGCAGCATCCCCGTCGACGTCGAGGCGCGGCCCGACCTGTACGCCTGACGCGTCCGTCCCCGGGTCAGCGGGCGACCCGAACCCGCCGGAACTGGCGCACCCTCGACTCGCTGATGTCGTCGGCGACGCGCCGCCACGCCTCCTCGGCCGTCGAGCCCTCGGCGCTCGCGACCTCGACGTGGCCGACGTACCGCTCGGCTTCCGCGATCCAGATCGGCTCGACGCGCAGCAGCCGCCCGTCGAGCCCTCGGACGTGGTTCTCGCGGAAGTCGAGCGTGGTCCGCCACCCGTCACGTTCGAGCGCGCGGCGCACCCGGGGCTGGAGCGGCACGCCGTGCCGCCGCTCACGCTGCTGTCCCGGTGTCCTCATGGCGCTCCCCACGAAGAGCCATTCTGAACGAGTCACCCTGTGGAACGTCAGCCCCGAAAACGTGTGAATTTCCTGGGGACGAACCCCCTCGAGGCTGTGGACGGCCGAGTTCAGGTCGGTTCGGCGACGAGGACGGGGATGACCCGATCGTGTTCGGCGGCCGACGTCTCGTACTCGGCGTACGTCGGGAACACCGCGACGGCGCGCTGCCACCACTCGGCTCGCTCGTCACCCGTCACCTCGCGCACGACATAGTCGTGCGGCTCGGGGCCGTCCTGGATCATCACGTGCGGGTCGGCCCGCAGGTTCGCGTACCACGCCGGGTGCGACGGCCGCCCGGCGTACGACGCCACCAGCGCGTACGACCCCTCGTGCTCGACGCGCATCAGCGCGATCTTGCGGACCTTGCCCGACGACGCGCCGCGCATGGTGACGATGATCACGGGGATGCCCGTGTCGCGCAGCGTGTTGGCCTCGGCCCCGCCCGACGCCTCATAGGCCGCCACCTGGTCGGCGACCCACTGCAACGCGGACGGCTCGTACTCTCCCTCGATCGGCATGACGCCGAGGGTACGCCCCGGTCGCACGGATTGTCGACAATCGGGACCGTGGGGCAGACTGCGAGCGTGACCGACCGCTGGAACCTCGACGGTGTCCGTTGCCTGCTCATGCGTGGCGGCACGTCCAAGGGCGCCTTCTTCGTGGCCGACGACCTGCCCGACGACGTCGACGAGCGCGACCGGCTGATCCTGCGGATCATGGGGTCACCCGACCCGCGCCAGATCGACGGCGTCGGCGGCGCCCACCCGCTCACCAGCAAGGTGGCGGTCGTGGGACCGTCCGAGCGGCCCGGCGTCGACATCGAGTACCTGTTCCTGCAGCCGAGCGTCGACGAGGCGCTCGTGAGCGACCGTCAGAACTGCGGCAACATGCTCGCTGCCGTCGGCCCGTTCGCGCTCGAGCGCGGCCTGATCGGCCCGGCGCCCGAGGGTGCGACGGCGGTGTCGACGCGGATCCACATGGTGAACACCGACAGCCTCGTCACCGCCCGCTTCCCGGTGCGGCTCGACGGCGCACCCGAGTACGCAGGCGACACGGCGATCGACGGCGTCCCCGGAACGGCGGCCGAGATCACCCTCGACTTCGAGGACGTCGCCGGCGGGTCGTGCGGCGCTCTGCTGCCGACGGGGCGATTCGTCGACGTGATCGACGGGGTCGAGTGCACGCTGATCGACAACGGCATGCCGGTCGTGGTCCTGCGCGCCACCGACGTCGGCGTCGCCGGCACCGAGTCACCGGCCGAGCTCGAGGCGAACGACGACCTGCGGGCCCGGCTCGAGTCGATCCGCCTGCAGGCCGGGCCCCTGATGCAACTGGGCGACGTCACCGACACCACGGTGCCGAAGATGTCGATGGTCTCGCCACCCGTCTCGGGCGGCCACCTCAACACCCGGACCTTCATCCCCCACCGATGCCACGAGGCGATCGGCGTCCTCGGGGCGGTGTCGGTCGCGACCGCCGCCCGCCTGCCCGGCACGCCGGCGGCCGACGTCGCCCGACTCGACGAGGGTGCCACGGTCGTCTGCGAGCATCCCACCGGCTCGTTCGCGGCGTCGGTCGTCGTGCGCGTCAACGGCTCGGTCGAGGTCGAGCGCGCCGGCATCGTCCGCACCGCCCGCAAGCTGATGGACGGCACCGTCTTCCCTCGTCCCACCTGACCGCCCGACCTGACCGCCCGACACGAGAGGCACGCATGCTCGAACGCACCATCCCGGCGCCGATCACCCTTCCCCACCCGCCGTCGTTCAGCCCACCTCCGGGCGCGTGCGACGCCCACTGCCACGTGTTCGGGCCGGCGGCTCGGTTCCCCTTCGCCACCAAGCGGGCCTACACCCCGCCCGACTCCGGCATCGACCTGTTCGAGCGGCTGCAGCGCCGGCTGGGGCTGTCGCGGGCCGTGTTCGTGCAGGCCAGCTGTCACGGCACCGACAACATGGCGATGGTCGACGCACTCGAACGTGGCGGTGGGCGCTATGCCGGCGTGGCGATGATCGACGACGGGTTCAGCGACGGCGAGATCGCGAAGCTCCACGACGTCGGCGTCCGTGGTACTCGCTTCAACTTCGTCAAGCACCTCGGCGGGGCACCCGACCTCGCCCACTTCTGGCGCGTCGTCGACCGGGTGCAGGCCTTCGGGTGGCACATCGTGCTGCACTTCGACGCGAAGGACCTGCCCCAGTACGCCGAACTGCTCGACCGGATGCCGTGCCCGTACATCATCGACCACATGGCGCGCGTGCCGGTGACCGACGGCGTCGACCAGGAACCGTTCCAGCAGCTGCTCGAGCTGATGCGCGACGACCGCTGCTGGGTGAAGATCTCGGGCGCCGAGCGCCTGACCGCCGACGGTCCACCGCCCTACGACGATGTCGTGCCCTATGCACGGGCGCTGATCGCCGCCGCACCCGACCGGGTGCTGTGGGGCACCGACTGGCCGCACCCGAACGTGCGCCACATGCCCGACGAGGGCGACCTGCTCGACCTGATGCTGCAGTTCGCGCCCGATGAGGCGACCCGGAACCGGATCCTCGTCACCAACCCCGAGACGCTCTACGACTTCAGCTGATCCGACGGCGGTCCCCTCGACGGCGCGACCGACCACGAACCTGTGGGTTCGGTCAAGACATGACGTCGATCGGCCGATACAGACATGTGACCGCTCCGTCGCGGCTCGACGCCGACCACTCCGTACCGCTCACGCGGCAGCTCGGACGAGGGCGTCACCGCACGGTCACGACCTGGATGCTCCCCGTCGTCGGTGCTGCGTTCGCGCTGGTGATCGCGCTCCACGCCACGGCGATGACCACGACCTGGACCTTCCCGCTCGTCACGTTCGCCGGTGTCGTCTGTGGTGTGTACGGGCTCTGGAAGCACCAGCACACCGTGGTGTGGCCGTGGCGGGCGTTCGCCGTCAGCGGCCTGCTCCTGACGATGGCCGGCGTCGTACGCGAGGCGACCTCGGCTACCGGCGACCTGACCCGGTCCCGATCGCTGCTCCCCGACCTGTTCGCGCTGCCCGCCTACCTGATCTACGCCGTCGGACTGTGGGGATTGCTCCGGCAGAACGCACGGCGGTCCGACCGCGACGTCGTGCTCGACGGTCTGATGCTGGTCGTCGGCGCCGCGTTGCTCGTCCAGGAGCTCCTCGTTCGGCCGAGCCTCGCCGACGACGACATCTGGATGATGGCGCGCCTGGCCATCATCGTGTATCCCGCCATCTCGACGCTCATCGTGATGCTCGCCGCCCGCGTCGCCTTCAACGGTGATGCCCGCTCGTCGGCGTTCGCGCTGCTGGTGTTCGGCATGTTCAGCCTCGTGGTCGGCGACGTCGTGTTCGCGGCCGGCGAGCTGGGGTTGATCGACATCCCGGGGCGGCTCGTCGACGTGCCGTACCTGCTCGTCCCGGCGGCGTTCGGCCTCAGCCTGCTCGACCCGTCGGCGAAGCAGCTGGTGAGGTCGCGCCGGCAGTCCGACCGCTCGCTCAAGCAGAGTCGCCACTTCCTCGTGGCGTGCGCGCTGTTCGCACCGATCGGCGTCGTCCTCCTCGACGGCGTCTCGCGCGTCGAGCTCGTCTCCGTGGCGCTGTGCGTCGCGCTGGCCGTCCTCGCCGTCATCCGGATCCTCGTCGCGATGCAGGCCCAGGCCGACAGCAAGATGCTGCTCGCCCACCGAGCCACGCACGACGAGCTCACGGGACTGCCCGGCCGGGCGATCGCGGCCCAGGCCATCGAGGACGTCCTCGTCCGCAACGACGAGCCGGTCGCGGTGATGTTCGTCGACCTCGACCGGTTCAAGCTCGTCAACGACTCGATGGGTCATGCCGCCGGCGACGAGTTGCTCCAGCTCGTCGCACAACGGTTCCGCTCGGCGCTGCCCGACGACGTCGTCGTCTCGCGGGTCTCGGGCGACGAGTTCCTGATCGTCGCGCCCGGCTACGACGCCGAGCAGGCCGCCGAGCTCGGCGAGGTGCTCCGATCGGTCATGAGCGAGCGCTTCGTCGTCCAGGGCGACGTCGACGTGTTCGCGGCCGCGTCGATCGGCATCGCCGTCGGACGCGGGCACGACTCGACCGACGCCGGCACGCTGTTCCGCGAGGCCGACGCCGCCATGTACCGATCGAAGGCGTCCGGACGGAACCAGACGACCATGTTCGACGTGGGCATGCGGGAGCAGATCGAGCAGCGGGTCGAGCTCGAGCGTGCGCTGCGGACCGCGATCGCCGACGGCGACCTGAGCGTCGCCTACCAGCCGATCGTCAACTGGCCGTCCCAGCGAGTGTCGGGGCTCGAGGCCCTGGCGCGATGGAACCGCGACGGCCACGACGTCGTGCCGGCGGAGTTCATCGAGGTGGCCGAGGACTCGGGGCTCATCGTCCCGCTCGGCACGTTCGTCCTCGACGAGGCGCTGCGACAGGCCGCATGGCTCCGCCGACACGTGCGCGGGTGTCAGGACCTGTACGTGTCGGTGAACCTGTCACCGATGCAATTGCAGGCCGGCGACATCGTCGACGTGGTCGCCGAGGCGCTCGCCGAGCACCGGCTCCCGGGGAGCGCGCTCTCGCTCGAGATCA
>JAUHYJ010000083.1 GCA_030425785.1 Acidimicrobiia bacterium
CCTGAAGCGCGACGAGATCGGCGTTCATGTCATGCAGGACGGCCGCGGTCAGCCGCCGGTCGGCGAGGTCGAATTCCGGCGCGGCCCTCCGCGTCTCCGGCGGCATGTACATCTCGGACGTGTCGTCGCCGGGCTCGTCATCGGACGCAGACAGGACCGGCGCCTTGACCGACCCCAGGCCCGACGGCACCCGCTCACAGATGTCCTCGATGTGACGCGCCGCGCTCCGCAGGCGTTCGCGCTGGTCGATCAGGAACGTCTCGAGCTGGTCGACGTCGCCGAGCAGGAACTCCCGGCGCGCCTTGAGCGACTCGACCTCGTTGACCGCCGCGACGCGCTCCTCCTCGCTCGCCTTGCGGGCCTCGGCCTTGGCCTCGTCGATGAGTTTGGCCGACATGTCCCGGGTCGAGTCGAGCGTCTCGTCGGCCTCGCTCTGCGCGGCCTCGAGGATGCGGTCGGCTTCGGCCTTGGCATCGGCGATCGTGGTGTCGGCCGTGCGCTGCGCCAGCAGCAGCGTCCGGGAGATCGTCTCGGCCTCGTCGGGGCTGAACCGCACGTCCTCGCGCTCGGGGGCCCGCTCGAGCTCTGCTGTTGCCGGCGGCGTCGTCGTGACGACCACCTGCTCCGGCGGCGTCGGCACGACCTGGCCTGCCGAGTCGTTCGTGCGCTCGTGCAGCTTCATGACCGCGGCCCGCGCACGCGCCTCCATGGCGGTCGCGTGCTGCTGGGCCTGTTCGAGCGCAGCGGCCGCATCGCGCAGGAGCGCGTCGACCTCGTCGGGGTCGTAGCCCTTGCGGACCGTGCGGAACGACGCCCCGGTGAGCTGGCTCGGTGTCAATTCCATCGTCATGACGCAGTCCTGTGATCGGTGGGCGGTGAGATCAGTCGTCGTAGTCGTCGTAGCGCACGCTGCGGGAGGCAACGGGCTTGAGGAGGTAGACCCCGTTCGCGACCTTCTCCATCGACCCGTCGAGGCCGTAGCAGAGCCCGCTCGCGAAGTCGATCAGTCGGCGTGCGACCTCGCGGTCGGCGCCTTCGAGGTTCATGATGACCGGCTGGCCCTCCTTGAACTTGTCGGCGACTTCCTGGGCCTGGTCGAAGCGGCGGGGCCGGACGGTCGCGGGTTCCATGTTGCTGCTGCCTCCCTGGGTGCGGGGACGGGGCTGGACCCCCGACTCGTCGCGTTCGACACTGCGGCGGGCCTGGGACGGATCGAAGTCGCGCGAGGGGAACGTCGGCCGACTCGGCAGGGTGCGAACGACGCCCTCGCTGCCGGTGTCCTCCCGGTAGCCGCCGCCACGCCCCTGGCGCGGCTCGGGCTCGGGCGCACGACGCGAGCGCGGCGGTTCGTCGTAGTCGTCGAGGTCGTAATCGTCGTAGGCGTCGTCAGGACCCAAACCCAGGTAGTCCATCGTGCGCTTCCAGAAAGACATGGCTTCCTCCTCGGCGGCGAGCCTACCCCTCCGGATTGTCCCGATCGGGGACACGGGCGGGGCGCGGGCCGAACAATGCGCTCCCGACGCGGACCATCGTCGCGCCCTCGGCGACCGCCACCTCGAGGTCGGCGGTCATGCCCATCGAACAGACCGCCAGGCCGAGTCGATCGACGGCGGCGCGGGCGCGGCGGAAGCCCCGTGCAGCCGCTGCCGGTCCCCCCTCGGTCGGGCCCACCGTCATCAGCCCGTCGAGCACGAGCCCGAGCTCACGCACCTGATCGGCGAGCTGGTCGACCTGCCCGATCGGGCACCCGCCCTTGCCCGGTTCGTCGGTGGTGTCGACCTGGACGAGCACCCGTGCGCCCGGGGACCGCTTCGCGATCTCGCGCGCCAGCTTGACCCGATCGACGGTCTGGAACACGTCGACGACGTCGACGAGTTGACGGACCTTGTTCGTCTGGAGCTGGCCGATGAAGTGCACCTCGGCCTGCGCCGCGGCGTCACGCTTGGACAACAGCTCCTGGGCGTAGTTCTCGCCGATCGATCGGCAACCGGCCGCGAGGGCGGTCTCGATCGCGTCGGCACCGAACCCCTTCGTGACGGCCAGCACCTCGACGTCGACCCCGCCGGCGCTGTGGATCCGGTCGTGGACGTGGGCGAGCGCCTCGGACACCGAGGCGAGATCGAAGGTCATCGGTGAGCGACGAGCACGGCGATGGCTCGCGGCACGACTACTTCAGGAACGACGGGACGTCGAAATCGTCGTCGTCGTCACCGTCGTCGCCCTCGTCGACCTCGGTGGACTCGTCGGGCTCTGCGAACAGCTCGGTGATGCGTGCGGAGCTGCCGCCGTTCCCGAGTTGGAGGCCGCCGCCCGCCGACGGCGCGTCGAGCCGGTCGAAGCCGGCGGCGATGACGGTGACCTTGACCTCGTCGCCCATCTCGTCGTCGATCACGGTGCCGAAGATGATGTTGGCGTCCTGGTGGGCGACGCCGTGGATGATCTCGGCGGCGGCGTTCATCTCGAACAGCCCCATGCTCGACGGGCCGGTGATGTTGAGCAGGATGCCGCGAGCGCCGTCGATCGCCGACTCGAGCAGCGGGCTGCTGATCGCCTGCTTCGCCGCCGACACGGCACGGTCGTCGCCGCTCGCCTGCCCGATGCCCATCAGGGCCGAGCCGGCGTTGGAGAGCACCATCTTCACGTCGGCGAAGTCGGTGTTGATGAGACCGGGCGTCGTGATCAGGTTGGTGATGCCGGACACGCCCTGCAGCAGGACCTCGTCGGCCATCTTGAACGCGTTGAGCACACTCGTCTTCTCGTTGGCCACCGTGAGCAGGCGGTCGTTCGGGATGACGATCAGCGTGTCGACCTTCTCCTTCAGGCGCTGGACACCGTTGTCGGCCTGCACCGCACGACGGCGGCCCTCGAAGGCGAACGGGCGGGTCACGACACCGATCGTGAGCGCCCCGGCGTTGCGGGCGATCTCGGCGATCACGGGCGCGGCGCCGGTACCGGTGCCGCCGCCCTCGCCGGCGGTGATGAACACCATGTCGGCGCCCTTCACCATCTCGTCGATCTCGTCGTCGTGGGCCTCGGCCGCGGACCGGCCGACCTCGGGGTCGCTGCCGGCGCCGAGCCCGCGCGTCAGGTCACGACCGATGTCGAGCTTGAGATCGGCATCGCTCATCAGCAGCGCCTGTGCATCGGTGTTCACGGCGATGAACTCGACACCCTTCAGCCCGGCGTCGATCATGCGGTTGACGGCGTTGACGCCGCCACCGCCGACACCGACCACCTTGATGACGGCGAGATAGTTCTGGGGCGAGCCGGGCATCAGGAACTCCTCTGACGAGCTGGAGAGCGGTGAGATGGATGAGGACGCAGTTGGCTTCGGCGTGGCGCTCTGGTGAACAACTGGTACATGAGAACGGGTCTCCGGTGCGGGCGACGCGCCTCATCCTGGCACGTGACCCCCATGACGTCGGGTGATGCTAGCCGTATCTCGTCCAGAGCGCGACGATGGCCCGAGTCGTCGTTCATCGGGTCACGTCGGCCGTCGAGACGTCGACGAGGCCCGGTTCGCGTTCCTGACCGTTCGCCAGCACCGCCTCGAGCCGAACCAGCTTGGCGAGCAGGTCGCGCGCCTCGCCGAAGTAGACCTGGGTCCCGTCGTCGAGCTGCAGCACGAGCCGCGAGCCGTCGGCGGTCACCTCGATCATCGTGACCCGGCCGCGCACCGACGCCGTGAGGTTCTTCGCGAGCTCCGAGGCGGCGGCGTAGCCGCGGGGCGCGAAGTCGCCGGGTTCGAGGTCGACGGGGTCCGGCCCGCCGATCAGGACGTACGCGAACGGGTACTTGTCGATCACGTCGAGTACCCGTCCCTCGCGATCGAGGACGCGGAAGCGCTCGTCGGGGCCTTGATACGTCGTCATGGCCGCCCGCTCGCGGATGTCGATCGTCAACCCGTGCGGGAAGTCGGTGCGCACGGTGGCGGACTCGACCCACGGGATCGCCTCGATGCGGTCCGCGAGGTCGTCGGTGTCGAGTCGCAGCACCGGCGTGCCGACGGCGTCGTCGATGATCTCGTTGAGCGCTTCGGCGTCGGTGTACACCGCGCCGGTCACGCTGACGTCGTCGACCCGGACGGCGAACAGGGGCGAGCCCAGCACGGCCAGTACACCGACGACGAGCGCGACGACGCCGAGCGCCACGCCGAGCTTGATGAGCCGTCGCCGACCCTGCGACCGCTTGACGGCGACCCGCCGCTCGCGCATGCGCGGCTCGATGCCGCGGCGAAGGTCGCGCTCGGCATCGGGCGCGAGCGTGTCGCCCGTGTCGTCGTCCTCGATGATGACGATCGTCCCGCCGGCACGATCGAGCGACCCCTCGACGTACACCGCGTCGGGCAACTCGTCGTCGTCGATCGAGATGACGGCACCAGCGCCCTCGTCGTCGGCCGGCGTCCCGGCGGATCCGACCCCGTCGGCGACCGGGGTCGGGTCGCCGATCACGATGATGCGCGGTGTCTCACCGGTCGGATCGGCACCGCCGGCGGACTCGACGTCGTCACCGTGCCCGCCAGCGCCGTCGTCGGCGCTGGCGTCGTCCGCACCGGCGTCGTCCGGCTCCGGCTCGGCCAGCGAGGGCGGTGTGGGCTCGGCCGGTTCGACGTCGACCGAGCCGGAGTAGTCGTCGATCCGGATGATCCTGGGTGGCTCGTCGGGCGCGTCCGGCAGCGGATCCTGCTCGACGATGCTCAGCTCGAACGGCTCGGTACCGCGCTGCCCGACCTCGGGCTCGTCGAGGTCGGGCACGTCGATCAGCGGCGCGGGTTCGTCCGCGTCGGCGTCGCGCGCGGGTTCCCGGCGGGCCTCGACCTCGTCGGCGAACGCGCGCTGGAGCTCGTCGAGCGCCGCCGGATCGGGGTCACGGTCGCCGTGCAGCCCGCTCACGACGCCTCCTCGAACGACATCGGGTCGACACCGTCGAAACCGACCAGGCGGACCTCGGACCGCAGGACGTAGCCGGTCTCGGCCGCGACGCGGTCGCGAACGGCGTCGATGACGGCCCGCACGTCGGCGGCCCGACCGCCCTCGTCGGCCTGGATGAAGTTCGCGTGCTTCTCGGACACGAAGGCCGTCCCGATCCGGAACCCGCGCAAGCCGACGCCGTCGATCAGACCGCCGGACGTGACCTCACCCGGCACCGGGTTGACGAACACCGACCCGCAGTTCTGGCCGCCCGGCTGGTGCTCGCGCCGCCACCGGACGATCTCGGAGATCTCCGCCTCGGCGGCGGACCGGTCACCTGTGCACAGCGACAGTGCAGCGTCGACGACCACCTGGGACGGGGCGAGCGACGACGCCCGGAATCGGAGGCCGAGCTCGTCGACGGCGAGGCGAAAGGGGCCGCGGCCCGGGTCGTCCATGTCGAACACACCCACGTCGATCACACACGCCGCCATGTCCGAACCGTGACCGCCGGCGTTCATGCGCACGGCGCCACCGATCGATCCCGGCACACCGACCGCCCACTCGAAGCCACGCAGGCCTCTGGCCGCGGTCTGGCGGGCGACGACCGGCAGGGCCGCCCCTCCCCCGGCGACCACCCGGAACGGTGCGCCGTGGCGAGCGCGCGCAGGATCGTCGGTGCCGGGCAGCTCGACGCCGGCCGCGAAACCTGCGACCGACACCGCGATGCCGTCGAAGCCGCCGTCGGCCACCAACATGTTCGAGCCGCGGCCGACCATCAGGGTCGCCACGCCGGTCGCCGCACGCACCTCGGCGACGGCGACCAGGTCGTCGACCGATCGCGCCTCGACGAACGCGGCGGCACGCCCGCCGACGCGATAGGTGGTCATCGGCGCCAGCGGGTGATCGGTCCGGACCGCCGAGCCGAGCCGGTCGACGAGCGCGCTGACGGCGTGCGCGAGCGCGCCGGGGTCGGTCATGCCTCGCCCCGGCGCGCCGCGAGCACCTCGTCGGGCAGCGACGCGATGTCGCCGCACCCCATCGAGACGCAGACGTCGCCGGCGCGCACGTGCTGCGCGAGATAGGCGACCAGCTCGTCGCGCCGTGGCATCCAGACGACGTGCTTGGTCGGGTGGGCGTCGAGCACGGCGTTGACCACCAGCTTCCCGGTCACGCCCGGGATCGGCTCGGTGCCCGAGGCATAGATGTCGGTGAGCACCACGACGTCGGCGACCTCGAAGCAGTCGGCGTAGTCGCGCCACATCTGGGCCATGCGGTGGTAGCGGTTGGGCTGGAACACCGCGACGATGCGCTGCCAGTCGTCGCCGCTGTCGCGAGCGGCGCGCAGCGCGGCGTCGATCTCGGTCGGGATGTGGGCGTAGTCGTCGACGAACGTCGCGCCGCCGTCGTGACCGCGCACGTCGAAGCGACGGGCCACGCCGCCGAAGCGCGCCAGTGCTCGCGCCGCGACCGACGGGTCGATGCCGAGCTCGAGCGCCATCGCGAGCGCAGCGGTCGCGTTCAGGACGTTGTGCTCGCCACGCATCGGCAGCCGGATGGTGACGAGCCGCTCGCCGGCGCGTTCGACCGTGAACGAGTACGTACCCCGATCGGGCTCGAGATCGACCGCACGCACGTCGGCGTCGTCGGCGAAGCCGAACGTGGTCGCGCCGTGGCGGTCGGCGAGACCGCGACTGCGCTCGTCGTCGGCCGACACGACCTTGGGCCCTGGGATCTGCGCCAGGTACCGGTCGAACGCCGCCTCGATCCCGTCGAGGGTGCCGTACAGGTCGAGGTGATCGACGTCGACGTTGGTGACGATGGTCCCGTGCAGCGGCAGCTCGAGGTGGGTTCCGTCGCTCTCGTCGGCTTCGACGACGAACCAGTCACCGCCGGTCCACTGCGCGCCGGTACCCATGTCGCGCACGTCGCCGCCGATGACGAAGCTCGGACGCAGCCCGGCCTCGGCCATGATCAACATCAGCATCGAGGACGTGGTGGTCTTGCCGTGCGTGCCGGCGACGGCGAGCGACTTCGCCTGGGCGCAGATCGACGCCAGCATCCCTGCCCGCGAGAGCGTCGGGATGCCGAGCTTGCGGGCCTCGTCGAGCTCGTTGAGGTGCTGCGGGATCGCGGTCGACGCCGTGACGGCGTCGCATCCGACCACGTGCGAACGCTGGTGGCCGATGTGGACGTGCACCCCGGCGGCGCGGAGGCGGTCGAGCACCTGGCGCTCGCGCAGGTCGACACCCGACACGTTGTGCCCCATCTGGGCGAGGGCCAGCGCGATCGCGCTCATGCCGGGCCCGGCGGCGCCGATGACGTGCAGGCGCTTGGGCGTCGACAGGTCGATCGGCGCCTCCGGCGGTGCGACGGTCGCCGTGCTGGAACTGGTCGGGGGGTTGGGCGCCACGTCGCTCAGGCTATTGCCACTCGGCGGCAGGATCGGGGCACTCGCCCGGGGATCACGATCGCGCGGCGACGGACTCGACGAGCGCCGCCAGCGCACCGCTGCGATGGACCTCACCGCGTGCCATCGCCCTGGTGGACAACCGGTCGCGCGCCGCGTCGTCGGCGCGCAGCTCCTCGATGACGTCGCCGAGGCGCTCGACGTCGTCCTCGGCCAGCAGGACCGCGGCGCCGGCGTCCGAGAGCCAGCCGACGTTCGCGGCCTGGTGGTCGTCGGCCGACTCCGCCCAGGGCACCAGGATCGCCGGGACGCCCGTGACGGCGACCTCGTGCACGGTGCTCGCACCACCGCGGCCGACGAGCAGGTCCGCGGCTGCGTAGACGAGCGCCATGTCGGCCTCGTAGCCGACCGGTTGGTAGAGCACACCGTCGGTGCCGTCGCGAGCGGGTTGCGCGTCGTCGACGAATCGCTCGCCCACCGCATGGCGAACAGCGAGACCGCGGTCGGCCCCGACCCGGTCGAGCCAGCTCGCCACGGCGGCGTTCAACACGCCCGACCCCTGTGAGCCTCCCATCACGGCCACGACGAACCGATCGTCCGGCAACCCGAGCGCGGCCCGGGCGGGAACTCGGCCCGTGCTGCGATCGACGTCGAGGATCGACTGCCGCACCGGTGCACCGGTGACGGTGGCACGCGGCAGCGGCGAGTCGGGGAACGCGACCGCGCACGCCGCCGCCCGCTTGGCTGCCAATCGGCTCGCTCGGCCGGGCCGCAGGTCGTAGCTGACGACCACGACGGGGATGTCGAGGGCGCGCGCTGCGAACACCGAGGGCATGCTCGCGTAGCCGCCGACGCTGACCACCACCCGCGGTCGGGCCGCGCGGAACCGGGCGATCGCCGCCCGGCGGGCGCGCAGCATCTTCGGCACGAACCCGAGGTTCCGACGCGACACGCTGCGCTGGAATCCGACGACGTCGTCGAAGACGTGCGGGAACGGCGTCTCGGGCAGCAGGCGCGTCTCGATCCCGCGCCGGCATCCGGCGTAGTGGATCGTCGACGGGTCGTGGCCGCGAGCGACGAGGCCCTCGGCCACCGCCAGTGCCGGCAGCACGTGGCCCGCAGTCCCGCCGCCGGTCACGACGGCGAACGGCGCCTCGCGGTCAGCCACGGTCCGGTCGACGATGGGACCTGGGCGAGCTCTCGGCCCGGCGAGGCACGGTGACCGCCCGGCGGGCGACGTTGAGCAGCAGGCCGGCGGCGAGCATCGACACGAACAGCGACGACCCGCCGGCGGAGAAGAACGGCAGGGTGAGCCCGGTCACCGGCATCACACCGGCGACGCCGCCGATGTTGACGACCGCTTGGATCCCGAGCCAGCACGCGACGCCACCGGCGAGCAGCATGCCGAACCGGTCCGGGGCGGCGAGCGCGGCCTGGATGCCGAACCACACGATCAGTCCGAAGCCACCGATCACGGCGACCGACCCGATGAAGCCGAGCTCGTCGGCGATGACGGCGAAGATGAAGTCGCTGTGGGCGTAGGGCAGGTAGCCGAGCTTCGACCGGCTCCCCCCGATGCCCGAGCCGGTCATACCGCCGTTGGCGATGCTCAGCAGACCCTGCCACGACTGGAACGCGAGGTGCTCCTTGTTGCCCTCGATGTCCCGGTAGGCGGTGAACCGGTTGAAGCGCCAGGGGCTCGACACGATCGCCACGGCGGCACACGTCATGCCGATCCCGGCGACGGTCGCGACATGTCGGTACGGGACGCCGGCGATCAGGCCGACGCACAACGACACCGCCGTCAGGACGATCGCGGCCCCGAGGTCGCCCTGGAGGAAGCTGACGCCGGCGCAGCCGAACGCGACGAGGCCGAGCGGGATCAGCCCGTTGCGGGGCAGATGGAGATCGTGCTCGTGGCGGGTGAAGTGGTCGGCGAGGAAGGCGATCGAGGCCAGCTTCAGGAACTCCGACGGCTGGAAGCCGAACGATCCGAACCGCACCCACGAGTTCGCGTCGTTGATCGTCACGCCGACACCGGGGACGAACGGGAGCATCATCGCGCCCGCTGCCAGCACGGTGCCCGGGATGACGAGCGGCCGCCACCGGGCGTAGGGCACCTTCAGCACCACGGCCATGCCGAGCAGGCCCATGCCGGCCCATCCGGCCTGCCGGATGAACGTCGAGTACGGCGTCGAGCTGCTCGCGACCTCGCGGGCCGAGGTCGCCGACAGCACCATCACCAGCCCGAGCATGACGAACGCCGCGACGGTCAGCCCGATCCAGTAGTAGAGCCCCGGAGCCGGACCGAGCACCTCGCGCGTCCGTGGCTCCTTGATCTGCACGACGCGGCGCGACGGCTTCGCCCGCTTCGGCGAACCGGACGGCGACGTCCGCTTCGGGCCGCCGTTGATCCGCTCGAGCGCGGCCTCGCGGCGGGCCTTGACGTCGGCGGTGTCGAACGACTTGATCGCGATGGTCATGCGGAGCGCTCCTGGTGTGCGTGACCGAGGTGGTCCCGGACGAGTTGTTTGAACACGGTGCCGCGTTCGACGTAGTTGCGGTACCAATCGAAGCTGGCGCAGCCGGGCGAGAGCACGACGGCGTCGCCGGGGCGGGCGGTCGCCGACGCGAGCTCGATCGCG
>JAUHYJ010000756.1 GCA_030425785.1 Acidimicrobiia bacterium
CCTCCGCAGCGAGACCGGCGCGAACCCCGCGCTCCTCGTCGCTGCGATCGTCGTCGATGCCGTCGTGTTCACCGGCTTCTTCGTGTACCGGATCCGGACGGACTGGGTCGTGATCGCCGCCTTCGTCGTGTTCGCCATCATCGTCGCCGGCGGCGAGACCTGGTACCTGCGTCGCTCGAGCGAGGACGATGGCGGCGCCGGCGATCGCGACCACCACGCCGTCGACGCCTGACCCAGTCACCTGGCGCGAGCGCGTCTCGTCGCCGAATTTCTTCGGGTCGGGTGTTGACCTTGACCTCGGGGGGAAGGTGTACACGTAGGACATGACGACATCACCGCCGGCTGCAACAGGCACGGACGAACGGGAGCAGTCCATGAACGCACACGACCAGCCGACGCCAGGGTCGGCCCACGCGGGCCGCACGACGACCGAATCGTCGCAACCCCACGACGACACCGGTCAGGACGACCACGCCCAACACGACCACGACGATCACGGTTCGCACGACAAGCACGCCGGGCACGATCCGGAGATCTTCCGCCGGCTCTTCTGGTGGAACCTGCTGCTCGCGATCCCCGTGATCGTGTTCTCGCACATGATCCAGGAGTGGTTCGGCTACTCGATTGACGGCGCATGGGCGGCGTGGGTCGCGCCGGTGATCGGCACCGTGATCTACCTGTGGGGCGGCCAGCCCTTCCTGCAGGGAGCGGTCCACGAGGTCCGTGCCCGCCAGCCCGGGATGATGCTGCTGATCGCGCTGGCGATCACCGTCGCCTACACGTCCTCGCTCGCCAGCTCGCTGGGGTGGGGTGACCTCGACTTCTGGTGGGAGCTGGCGGCGCTGATCGTGATCATGCTGCTCGGCCACTGGCAGGAGATGAAGGCGATCGGGCAGGCTCGCGGTGCTCTCGCGGCGCTCGCCGAGCTGTTGCCCGACCGAGCGGAGCGGATCGAGGACGGCGAACCGGTCGAGGTCGCCATCGCCGATCTCCGCACCGGCGACGTCGTGCTCGTCCGCCCGGGCGGACGCGTGCCCGCCGACGGGGTCATCGTCGACGGCTCGGCGGCTCTCGACGAGTCGATGATCACCGGCGAGTCGCGGCCGGTCGACCGCGGTGAGGGCGACCGTGTGGTCGCCGGCACGGTGTCGTCGGACCGGTCGATCCGCGTTCGCGTCGAGGCCGTCGGAGACGACACGGCGCTGGCCGGTATCCAGCGGTTGGTGGCCGACGCCCAGAGCTCGAACTCCCGCACGCAAGCGCTCGCCGATCGTGCCGCGGCCGCGCTGTTCTACGTGGCGACGGCGGCTGCGATCGTCACGCTCGTGGCGTGGGCGGCGATCGGCGATGCCTCCGAGGGGGTCATCCGAACGGTCACCGTGCTCGTGATCGCCTGCCCGCACGCACTGGGGTTGGCGATCCCGCTCGTCATCTCGATCACGACGGCCACCTCGGCACGCGCCGGCATCCTCGTCAAGGATCGGCTGGCCCTCGAGCGGATGCGCACCGTCGATGCAGTGATGTTCGACAAGACCGGCACGCTCACCAAGGGCAACCACGCCGTGATCGACCGAGCCGCCATCGACGGATGGGACGCCGACGACATGATGCGCCTCGCCGCGGCCGCGGAGGCCGACAGCGAGCACCCGATCGCACGGGCCATCGTCGCCGTCGGCGACGAGCTCGGCGACGTGCCGACCGCGTCCGAGTTCGACGCGATCACGGGCCGCGGGATCACCGCCACGGTGGACGGTCACGAGATCGCCGTCGGCGGACCGGCGCTGATCGACCATCTGGGGGCCGACGAGCCCGACCAGATCGCCGACCAGACCCGCATCTGGCGCGACCGTGGTGGTGCGGTCCTCTACGTCGTCCACGACGGCGAGGTCGTCGGTGCGGTCACGGTCGCGGACGAGATCCGTCCCGAGTCGCGTGCGGTGGTCGACGCACTCCACGCGCGTGGCTCCCAGGTGATCATGATCACGTGCGACGCGCAACAGGTCGCCGCCGCCGTCGCTGCCGAGCTCGGCATCGACG
>JAUHYJ010000084.1 GCA_030425785.1 Acidimicrobiia bacterium
CGGATCCGGATCCCCGACCGCGCCGGCGCCGCCGCCGAGGTGTTCACCCTCGCGGCCGACCTGGGCGTCAACATCTCCGACTTCGAGGTCGTGCACCTCGCGGAAGGCAATCGAGGGGTCGCCGTGGTCCTGATCGACGCCGACTCGAGTGAGGTCTTCCGCGGCGGTCTGCTGGCGCGCGGGTTCAAGCCGTCGATGCGTGCGCTGACGTGACGGCGCGGCGTGTCCACACCTCGGGGCGGCTCGACGCCGTGGTCGACGTCCCCGGTTCGAAGTCGATCGCCAACCGTGCGCTGCTGTGCGGCGCGTTGGCCACCGGCCGTTCGACGTTCACCAACGTGCCCGACGGTGACGACACCGTGGCGATGCTGGCTGCGCTCGCTGCGCTCGGCTTCGACGTCGCCCGTGACGGTTCGACGGTCACGATCGTCGGCGGGCGCACCGACTGGCCGGAGACGACGCTCCACGCCGGGCTCGCCGGCACGACCTCGCGGTTCCTCACGGCGCTGGCGGCGGTCGGCCGGTCACCGGTGACGATCGATGGTCATCCGCCGCTCCGCGACCGGCCGTTCGCGCCGCTGCAGGACGCGCTGTCCGCCCTGGGTGGCTCGGTCGTGCCGGGGGAGCGTCACGGGCACCTGCCCGTGACCGTCACCGGCCCCCTCACCGGCGACCGGGTCTCGATCCGGGGCGACGTGTCGAGCCAGTACGTCTCGGCGCTGATGATGATCGCCCCGACGATGCCGAACGGGCTGCGCCTCGACATCACGACGCCGCTCGTGTCGGTGCCGTACGTCGAGCTGACCGCGCACGTGCTCGAACGCTTCGGCGTCACGCCCGTCGAGGTGACCTCGAACGAGATCGTCGTGCCGTACGCAGCGGTGTCGGCCACGGACCTGGCCGTCGAGCCCGACGCGTCGTCGGCGAGCTATCCGCTCGCGTTGGCCGCCGTCGTCGGGGGACGCGTGACCGTGCCCGGTCTCGGCCTCCGAGCGCTCCAGGGCGACGCCGCGTTCGCCGAGGTGCTCGGCCGGATGGGGTGCGGGGTCACCCGGACCACCAGTGGGGTCACGGTCGAGTCGGGTACCGACCTGCGCGGCGTCGACATCGACATGGCCGACATCTCCGACCTGGTGCCGACCGTCGCCGTCGTCGCGGCGTGTGCGTCGTCGCCGACCCGCATCCGGGGCGTCGGGTTCATTCGCGCCAAGGAGAGCGACCGGCTCGGCGATCTCGCCGATGAGCTTCGCACCCTCGGGGTCGCAGTCACCGTCGTCGACGACGGCCTCGACATCGAGCCGTCGGTCGATGCGCTGTGCGGTGGTCGTGTGGCGACCCACCACGACCACCGGCTCGCCATGGCGTTCGGGGTGCTCGGGTCTCGCGTGCCGGGCGTCGAGGTCGACGACGGCGACGTCGTCACGAAGAGCTGGCCGGGGTTCTGGACGATGCTCGACGGACTCCGCACGTGATCGTCGCCGCCTTCGACTTCGACGGCACCCTCACACGGGGCGACACGGTCGTGCCCTTCCTCCGGCGATTCGGCCGACCGGGCCGGGTCGCCGGCGCCTCGATTCGCCGGGCCTGGCCGCTCGGCAACGGCATCGTCCGCCGCGACCGCGACCGGCTGCGCGCCATCGCCACCGACGCCGTCTTCCGCGGGCTGGCGGCGGCGGATGTCGAGGCGGTCGCCGCCCGCCATGCCGAGTGGATCATCGCCGAACGCCTCCGCCCCGACACGCTCGCCCGCCTCGACTGGCACCGCTCGAACGGGCACGACGTGGTGCTCGTGTCCGCGAGCTACTCGGTGTACCTCGATCCGGTCGCGGCGCACCTCGACCTGCAAGGGGTCGTGGCGACGCGGCTCGAGGTCATCGACGGGCGGTGCACCGGCCGTCTCGACGGGGCCAACTGTCGCGGACCCGAGAAGGTCGCCCGGCTGTCGGCCTGGCTGGCCGAGCGAGGTCGCACCCGGAGTGACGTCGTCGTCTGGGCGTACGGCGACTCCGCCGGGGACCGCGAGCTGCTCGACTGGGCCGACCATCCGGTCTGGGTCACGACCCCGATCGATAGCGTTGCGCCGACCGTCTGACCCTCCCCGCTCATGCACCCGCTCCTGAGAACCGCGCGACCACAGCAGTGGCTGAAGAACGTGCTCGTCTTCGCGGCGCCCGGCGCCGCCGGCGTGCTCGACGACCCGACGGAACTGGCCAGGACGTGCATCGTCTTCGTGGCGTTCTGCCTGGCGGCGAGCGGGACGTACTACTGGAACGACGTGCTCGACGTCGAGGCCGATCGTGCCCATCCCACGAAGTCACGGCGACCCGTCGCCGCGGGCCAGGTGACACTCGGCACGGCCCGTGCGATCGGCACCCTCCTGCTCCTGCTCGGCCTCGTCACGGCCGCTGCCACCGGCCGGTGGCAGCCGGTCGTGGTGGTCGCCATCTACGTCGTCGTCACCCTCACGTACAGCGTCGTGTGGAAGCACATCGCCGTGCTCGACCTCATCGCGATCGCATCCGGCTTCGTGCTGCGTGCGGCCGGTGGCTCGGAAGCGGTCGACGTGCCGATGTCGAGCTGGTTCGTGCTCGTGACGACCTTCGGCTCGCTGTTCGTCGTCACCGGCAAGCGGGCCGCCGAGCTCCGCGAGCTCGGGCACGATGCCGGGGCCATCCGGACGACGCTCGACGAGTACACCGAGGGGTTCCTCCGTTTCGTCCTCGGGGTCACGTGCGCCGGCGCGCTCGTCAGCTACTGCATCTGGGCGTTCGAGACCAAGGATCTCGCCGGCTCCGAGTTGCCGTACTACGAACTGTCGATCGTGCCGGTCGTCGCTGCGTTCCTGCGCTACGCACTGATGCTCGAACGCGGCGAAGGCGCCGCTCCCGAGGAGTTGTTCGCCCGCGACCGTGTCCTGCTCGGCCTCGGCGCAGTGTGGCTGGTCGTGTTCGGGCTGGCGGTCTACGCATGAGCACGGGCTTCGCCGCAGCGTGGTCGGCGGTCGCCGACGTCGAGGGGTGGATGACCGACGGCCAGGCGCGCGCGCTGTTCGCGGCCGCCGCGGCCTGTCCGACCGGGGGGCGCATCGTCGAGATCGGCAGCTTCCGGGGTCGATCGACGATCGTGCTGGCGCTCGCCGCACCCGAGGGAGTCGGCATCATCGCCGTCGACCCGCACGCCGGCAACGACCGCGGTCCGCAGGAGATCGAGGGGTTCGAGTCGGCAGCGGCCGACGACCACGAGCGCTTCCTCGCCAACCTCCAGCGGGCCGGTGTCGCCGACCGGGTGACCCACCTGCGGATGTTCTCCGACGCGGCACGGGAACACGTCGACGGTCCGGTCGACGTCCTGTACGTCGATGGCGCGCACCGCTACCGACCCGCCCTCGCCGACCTCCGTGACTGGGGCGCTCGGGTCACGCCGGGTGGCACGCTCCTGGTTCACGACAGCTTCAGCAGCATCGGCGTCACGGCCGCGATCGGGCGCCAGCTGCTCGTCTCCCGGACGTTCAGCTACGTCGGTCGATCGCGGTCGCTGGCGATCTATCGTGCCGAACCACCGGCATCGCGTGCGGCCAATGCGCTCCGCCAGCTCGCGCAGCTGCCGTGGTTCCTGGGCAACGTCACCCTCAAGGTCGCCCTCACGCTCGGGCTCGGGCGCGTCCTGCGACGGCTGGGCCGTCCCGTGCCCGAGTGGCCGTACTGACCCGGGCCGCATGCCATCGCCCGGCCCGCGCCCGTCGGTAGCCTCGATCCCGATGTTCCCGGCCGACCCAGCAGCCCGACGCAGCGTCCTCTCGGGCTTCGGCCGGTCGACACGCAGCGCCGCCACCCTCGTCGAGGTGGATGAGCGCGAACTGCCGGCTGCGATCAAGTCGCTGCCCGCCCGTGGTGGCATCATGCGCGGTCTCGGCCGGTCGTACGGCGACCCGGCCCAGAACGGTGGCGGACATGTCCTCCGGCTCCGCTCCGGCCCGGACGCCATGGTGCTCGACCCGGCCGCCGGAACCCTCACCGCGAGCGCCGGCGTCAGCATCGACGACGTGCTGCGCCATGTCGTGCCGCGAGGATGGTTCGTGCCGGTGACGCCCGGCACCCGCTTCGTGACCGTGGGGGGTGCGATCGCCAGCGACATCCACGGCAAGAACCATCACCGCGACGGCTCGTTCGGGAACCACGTGCGGCGCCTGCGACTGATGCAGGCCGACACGACGGTGGTCGAAGTGGGTCCCGATCGCGACGCCGAGCTGTTCTGGGCCACGGTCGGCGGCATGGGACTCACGGGGGTGATCCTCGACGCGACCTTCGACCTGCTGCCGATCGAGACCAGCCGCATCGCGGTCGACGTGTACCGGTGCGATCATCTCGACGACGTCATGTCCGAGATGGTGGCGAGCGAGCACGACGTCCGGTACTCCGTCGCCTGGATCGACCTGCTGGCGCGCGGCCCGCGGCTCGGCCGCGGTGTGTTGACGAACGGCGGCCACGCCACGATCGAGCAGCTCGGTCCGGACGCCGCCGCCGACCCGTTGGCCTACGACGCCGACCAGGTCGTGACGGTGCCGCCGCTGGTCCCTCCGATGGGCGTGATCAACCGTCTGTCGGTGTCGGCGTTCAACGAGGCGTGGTTCCGCAAGGCGCCCCGTCGCCGGGTCGGCGACGTCCAACGCATCCCGACCTACTTCCACCCGCTCGATCTCGTCGGCGACTGGAACCGCGTGTACGGACGCGACGGCTTCGTGCAGTACCAGTTCGTCGTGCCGAACGATGCCGTCGAGGTGCTGCGCACGATCATCGAACGGCTCGCGGCGGCGCGTCTGCCGATCTTCATGACCGTGCTCAAGCGGTTCGGGCCGGGCAACCCCGCACCCTTGAGCTTCCCGCTCGCCGGTTGGCAGCTCGCCGTCGACATCGGTGTGCGTCACCGCTCGGTGGCACCGCTCCTGCGGGGCTTCGACGACCTCGTGCTCGGCGCCGGTGGACGCCACTACCTCGCCAAGGACGCGACGCTCACCGCCGAGCAGTTCCGACGTGGCTACCCGCGGCTCGACGAGTGGCGGGCAGTCCGCGACCGCGTCGACCCGGCCGGTGTGTGGGCGAGTGACCAGAGCCGACGCCTCGGCCTGACCGGTTGACACCGAGACGACGACGGAGACCCATGCAGAACGCCCTCCACGAACCCCAGACCGTCGTGTTGTTCGGCGGCACCAGCGAGATCGGGCGCGCGATCGCGAGCGAGCTGATCGCGCCGGCGACGCGCACGCTGGTGCTGGCCGTCCGGCACCCGGACGACGCACATCCGGAGACGTTCGAGCGTGACGGTCTCGACGTGGTGGTCGAGCGGTTCGACGCGACCGAGACCGACACCCACGACGCCTTCGTGCGACGGCTGGCCGCAGCGCACGGTGATCTCGACGTCGCCATCATCGCGTTCGGGCAACTCGGCGATCAGGCCGAGTTCGACGCCGAACCGGCGCGCGCCGCCGAGGTGCTCACGGTGAACTACACGGGGGCCGTCGTCGTCGGGCTCGCGGTCGGTGGTCAGATGCGTCGTCAAGGCCATGGCCGGTTGGTCGTGCTGTCGAGTGTCGCCGGCGAGCGGACCCGCGCCGCCAACCACGTCTACGGCTCGTCGAAGGCCGGTCTCGATGCGTTCGCGCAAGGGCTCGGCGACGCGCTCCGACCACACGGCGTCCAGGTGACCGCCGTCCGGCCCGGGTTCGTCCACACGCGGATGACCCGTGGGATGCGCGCGGCGCCGTTCGCGACCACACCGCGTGTCGTCGGCGAGCTGGCAGCCGACGGCGTCCGGGCGGGCCGACACACGGTGTGGACGCCGTCCGTGCTGCGCTACGTCTTCATGGTGCTTCGGCACCTGCCGCGCCGCGTGTTCCGGCGCCTCCCGCTCGGGTGAGCGGTCAGGGCGACGGGATGCCGCCACCACCCGGGGTGCGTCCGGCAACGATCGACGGATCGAACCCGCCGCCGCCCTCGCACCGTTCGAACAGCAGCACCAGGTTCGACGCATAGCTCGCGACGAGGCAGTGGTGCTCGGCGACGGCCCGGTTGTGCTCGTCCGATCCGTGGTCGACCGATGCGTTGGGTTCGACCCAGCCGCTCCACGTGTTCGTCAGGACGATCACGTCGGCGGCGGCGATCTCCTCGGCCAGCCCGGACCCGGCGGCGTCCGTGATGCCCGGCTCCATCTCGATGAAGCGGGTCCCCGGCACCAGCTCGGGGAAGAGCCAGTAGATGTAGGTGTCGACGTAGACGGTGCGGCTGAGGTCGCCGGTGCCGACGATGAGCGTGTCGCCGGGGTCGGTGATGGCGTCCAGATCGGGGAGCATCTGGTTGACGGCGTCGGCGACGACCGGGTCGCCGACCCAGAACCGGTGTCCGTCGCGTTCGATCACGAACGGCGGCGGCAGGTCGCCCACGGCCACCCGCGTCTGCAGGGCCCATGTCCGGTAGGTCCAGAAGGGGCAGATCACGACGAGGACGAGCGCCGCGACGGCGCCGGCGACGAGTCCGCCGACCCGCCCCGCGTCGGAGCGGGGCGCGCGGCGGCACTGGACCGCCATCGCACCCAGCGCGACCGCCACCGGCCACGAGATCACCGCCACCCACGCCAGGTGGGTCGAGTCGGGACGCTGGAGCGCCTGGGGCAGGATCCCGAGCCCGAAGAGCGCCGCGGCAGCAAGAACACGATCGCGTGCCAGTGCCTCGTCATCGCCGCCACGGTGACGACGCCAGACCAGCAGCGCCCACACCGCGGCGCCGACGGCGACCAGGATCACCAACCAGAACCACAGGAAGAGCTGCTGGCTCGCGGCGGGCGCCGGCAGCCACCAGCGGGGCGGCGGACCCTCCGCCACCGCCTGCAGGGCGCCGTCGATCTCACCCCACGATGGTGGCCGTGGCAGCTCGCGAGCGGGTCGCAGCTCGACCACCGGCTCGCGCACCATCCCGTCGAACGCCGTGCGCAGCCCGGCGCGGGCGACGTGCCAGCACAGCGGGAGCACACCGATCGCCAGTCCGGCGACGAACGTCGTGCGCTCGACGGCGGTGCGACCCCACAGGACGAACCCGAGTGCGAGGGCGGCGGCGATGACGAGATCGGGTCGGTAGCCGAGCGACAGGCCGGCCAGTCCGCCCGCCACCCACCAGGCACCGAGATGACCGGTCGCGGTCGCGCGCAGCGCAGCAACGAGTGACCATGCCGCGAGCGCCAGGCCGCCGTGCCACGCGAGCGCCGACAGCCCGATCGGCGTCAGGATCATGAACGCGGCGACGATCGACGCCGCGCCGGCCGCGACCCGCCCGGCGACACGGGTGAGTGCCCAGACGGCGGCGATGAGGCCGAGATGTTGGAGGAGACCGAACGTGCGCTCGCTCTCGAGGCTGTCACCGGCGACCCGGTACCAGAGTGCGAGCACGTCGAGCGACGCCGGGCCGTACAGGTGCAGGAAGTCGGCGTTCGGCACCTTGCCCCGCTGCACCAGGGTCGGGAAGACGAGCATGAACCCCTCTTCCATGGCGGCTCCGGTGTGCCGGTACAGCCCGCGGAGGGGGAGCACGACGACGGCGACCAGGAGCCCGAGCGTGCCGAGCTCGAGGGGCGTCCACCCCCGGAACCACCAGTGGCGCGACCCGCCGAGCACGTACGGCGTCGGGTCCGCCGACCGCCCGGGACGTGACTCGGACCCCGGCACGGGCGCGGGCGCGGCAGCGGGCACGGTGGCGGGCACGGCGCCACGGTAGCGAGCGGCGGCCCGCAACGAGATGACCGTGCACCGCCCCGGGAGGGAGGCGCCGTAGTCTCGACCGGCGATGACCGAGCAGCCCCTCGACGAACGCCCGTCGCGCGACCGCCTGCGGCTCGACGTCGTCGCGGTTGGCCTGGCGGCGGCGCCGATCGCGTTCCACGCGGTGCGCGCTGCGGTCGGCAACTGGCGGCCGGTCGGGGACGACGCCTACTTCACCTTGCGATCGCTCGACGTCGGCACGGAACACCACCCGCTGCTCGGGGCCTGGTCGTCGGCGTCGGTCGACGTCGACCGGTCGGTCAACAACCTCGGGCCGCTCCAGCTCGACCTGCTCGCCCCGTTCACGCGTTGGGCGCCCGCCGGTGGGACGGCCATCGGGGTCGCCGTCGTGCACATCGCCGCCATCGTGACGGTGGCGTGGCTGCTCGGCCGGCTCGGCGGTCGCCCCGCTGTCGTGGTCGGTGCGGTTCCCATGGCGTTGTTGGCCTGGAACATGGGATCGGACCAGTTGCTCGCCGCCCGACAGCACCCGTTCCTGTTGTTCGCATGCCTGGCGTTCCTGGTGGCGGCCTGGGCGACGGCGGCCGGCGACACCTGGGCCCCGGTCGCGATGGTGGGCTGGGCGAGTCTGCTCGTCCAGACCCACCTCAGCTATCCGGTGCTGGTCGCGGTCGTCGGAGTGGTGGCTGCGGCGGGATGGCTCGTCGCGCCCTGGCGCGATGCGGGGACGTCACGTGGCCGGGTGCTGATCGCGACCGCCGTCCTCACGATCGTGCTCTGGTCGCAGACGCTGATCGACCAGTTCTTCGGGTGGGGCAACCTCACGGCCGTTCTCACGACGCCGGGTCAGGTCGACCGGCTGGGGTGGCGGGGCGCAGGCATCGTCGTCGACGTGCTCGGCACCCCGACCGGGTATCTGCGACCCGGCTACGGCGAGTTCGATCCCGAGGCCGCGGTCGGGCGGGGCGGGGTGGCGGCGGCCGTGCTGGTCGTCGTCGTGATCGGCCTGCTGGCCGCCACCGCGGTCGCCGTGCGCGACCGACGGCGGCGCTCGGCCGCCGGGCTCGCGATCGCCGCCGCCGCGCTCGTCGGAGCGTGGTTGGACACAGCGCTGCTGCCGGTGACGGCGTTCGGGCTCGGGCAGTACAACTACCGCTGGCTGTGGCCGATCGCGATGTTCTTGCTGATCGGCACCCTGGTCGCAGTCGTCACGCTCGTGCCGGCGATCCGCCGCTCGGCCGACGACGACCGGTCGCCCGTCGCCATCGCGGCGGTGGGGCTGGTCACACTGCTGGCCCTCGCCAACGTGCCCCAGTCGTTCCAGGTCCTCGATCCCGACCGCACCCGCGACGAGCAGATCACGACGATCATCGCCACCGAGCAACTCGAACGGTACGAGTTCGACGGCCCGGTCCTGATCGACCAGTCGAACCTCTACTTCGGGCACCCCTTCAACTACCCGGTGGCGATCGCCGTCCACCGGACCGGGGCCGAGTACCGCTTCGAGGGCGACATCCAGCGGCGTCGGTTCGGTGCCGACCGCGTCGCCGACGGCACCGAACCGACCCGGCTCGTGCTGTGGGCCGGCGACGACGCCCGGCGTCTGGCCGACGATCCGTCCACGATCGTGTTCGCCGACACGGCGACGGCGCTCGCCATCACCCTGGAGACGGGCACGACGGAGACGCCCACGTTGGAGACGACATGAACGACCGGGCTCGGGACGACGTCGCCGAACGCCTCGACGAGGCGGTCTCGGCGTTGCGTGCGCACGGCATCGGGCGGGTGCACGTGCTCGCGTGGCGTGATCTCGACGACGACGATGCCGGCGGATCCGAGGTCCACGCCGACGAGTTCATGCGACGCTGGGCCGACCGCGGGCTCGATGTGCTCCACCGTACGTCGGGGGCCATCGGGCGCCCGCCGACAGATCGGCGCCACGGGTACGACGTCGTCCGGCGGGGGAGCCGGTACAGCGTGTTCCCGCGCACCGTCGTGGCCGAGCTCTCGCGACGGATGGGGCCGTACGACGCGCTCGTCGAGATCTGGAACGGCGTGCCGTGGTTCTCGCCGATCTGGTGCCGGCGTCCTCACGTGACCGTGTTGCACCACGTCCACGGCCCGATGTGGGACCAGGTCCTGCCGGGCCCACTGGCCGCGCTCGGGCGGGCGCTCGAGACGCGGCTC
>JAUHYJ010000757.1 GCA_030425785.1 Acidimicrobiia bacterium
CTGAAGGACCATCCGGGTGTCGAGATCCGGCCGATCCACCAGATCGACGGCGGCCGCCACTTCAACGAGGTGTTCTTCACCGACGTGCGCATCCCGGTCGACAACCTGATCGGTGAGTACAACAACGGCTGGCGGCAGGCGACCGCGATGCTGATGTACGAGCGCGTCGCGATCGGTTCGATGGGATCGGGTGCGATCAGCCAGCCGATGTACGACGTGCTGCTCAAGTACGCGCAGGCGAACGGCGTCGACCAGGACCCGGTCGTGCGTCAGCAGCTGATGGAGATCTACTCGATGGAGACGACGAAGGCGATGGTCGCGATGCGTGTGCGCGCCGACCTGAAGGCCGGCAAGGCACCGGGGCCTGGCGGATCGCTCGGCAAGCTCGCCGGTTCGGTCATCGCCTGGCGCTTCCGCGAGATCGCGCTCGAGATCGCCGGACCCGGCAGCCAGGCGTGGGACCCGAGCGACGAGCGCGGCGACGAGCTCGCCCTCCAGATGATCGGGTCGTTCGCCTCGAGCATCGCCGGCGGCACCGACGAGATCCAGCGCAACATCATCGGCGACCGCGTCCTCGGGCTGCCACGCGACATCAGCGTCGACACCAAGGTGCCGTTCAAGGAGCTCAAGGTCGGCACCGTCCGGTCCTGAGGCACCTGTCCGCCCCTCGTCGCGCGGGGGATGCGGCTCGTCGACCTCACCCGAACGCTCGACTCGCACGACCTCGCACGGCTCCCCGAGACGTCCCGGCTCGGCACCTGCGTGCCGATCGAGCTGACCCACTGCAGCGCGACGCCGGCTCGCGTCTGGCGTTCTCATCTGACTGACCGCCATGGCTCGCCCGCCGGGGCAGCGGGGAGTGCTCCCCATCGCCCTGGGGCGGCGCGTATGGTCGGGTGCCATCATGCGTCTCGGATCGCGTCGTCTCGTCCTGCTCGTGGTCGCGCTCGTGGCCGCAGCCGCCGGTGTCGTCGTGGCACAGCCGGTGACAGCGACGTACACCGACCCGCCGGTGATCTACCTGAACGACGTGACGCTCGTCGATGCGATCGACGTGTACGTCGACGGTGCGCTCGTCGCCGGCGGCCTCGCCTGGGGCGAGCACACGCCGCCCGGTTCGATCAGCCCCGCCGCGTTCCACGAGCCCGAGCTCTTCGATGCGATCGCGTCACCGCCATCGACGTCGGCGGCGCGTTCGGACACCCCGCTCACGCCGTCGATGTTCGTCGGGCAGGACGAACCCGGCAGCTTCGACCACCCGACGGTGCCGACGGTGATCCGGTTCATCGTGAGCTCCGGCGATCGCTGGAACGTGAACGAGCACGATCTGCTCGACGACTGGATCTGCGACCCGGACTTCGGCGGCGCCGTGTTCCAGTACGGGGCCGACGTCGCCGTGACCGACGGCTACTCGGGTGGATCGTCGACGAACGGGTTCTCGACGACCAGTCGCAAGGCCGTGGACGGGACCGTCCGCCGCGTCGTGTTGCAGGGGTCCCAGACCAGCGTCGACCGTTTCGAGCCGTTCGCCTTCGGCACGTTCGACCTCGGCGAGGTCACCCTGCGGACCGGCACCGTGCATGCGTACATCGCCTACGGCAACGAGGGGCAGTACGGGGTGCTCGGGATGCGGCTGGCGTGCGACACGGGCGAGTTCTCCGCCGTGTTCGACGTCGAGCGCAACCCGGTGTACCCGTCATCGCGGTTCGTGCCGGTCGACCCGGTCCGGCTGTTCGACACCCGCGAGCAGCCGGATCCGTTCGGGCCGATCGCCGACGAGTCGTCCATCGACGTCCAGGTCACGGGTCGGGTCGGGATCCCCGAGAACGGTGTCAGCGCCGTCGTGCTCAACGTCACGGCCACCGACACGACGGCGCCGGGCTTCGTGACGGTCTCCACGAACGGATAGAGGTTGCAGCAGACGAGGTCGATCGCGCCGATGCCGTGTGCCGCGAGCGCTTCGCCGTGGGCCGGCAGGTCGCGCCGCGCGAGGATGCCACCGTGCACGGCCGGGTGCAGCGTCT
>JAUHYJ010000085.1 GCA_030425785.1 Acidimicrobiia bacterium
CTCGATCGCGCTGTCCGTGCTGATCGGCACGATCACGTTCTCGGGGTCGTTCATTGCGTTCGGGAAGCTCCAGGGAACGCTGCCCGGCCGGCCGATCACGTTCGGCGGCCAACTCGTCGTCGACGCACTGCTCGGCGCCGGCGCGATCGCGGCGGCGATCTGGTTGGCGGTCGACGCGTCCGAACCGGCGGCGTGGATCCTGTTGGCGATCGCCTTCGTGCTCGGCATCACCCGCACGCTGCCGATCGGCGGCGCCGACATGCCGGTGGTGATCTCGTTCCTCAACTCGTTGTCGGGCGTGGCAGCGGCCGCCGCCGGGTTCGTGATCGAGTCGAACGCACTCATCATCGCCGGCGCGCTCGTCGGCGCCTCCGGGTTGATCCTGACCAACATCATGGTGACGGCGATGAACCGCACCCTGCCCGGTGTCCTGGCAGGCGGCTTCGGCGGCACCTCGACGTTCGCCGACGACGACGGTGACAAGGTCGCGCGGCGCGCCTCGGCCGACGACGTCGCCGTCACCCTCGCCTACGCGCGCGAGGTGATCGTGGTGCCCGGATACGGCCTCGCCGTCGCCCAGGCCCAGCACGTGATGCGAGAGCTCGCCGACGTGCTCACCGCACGGGGCGTGAACGTCCGCTACGCGATCCACCCGGTCGCCGGCCGCATGCCGGGCCACATGAACGTGCTGCTCGCCGAGGCCGACGTGCCCTACGACCGCCTGTACGACCTCGACGACATCAACCGCGACTTCGCGAGCGCCGACGTCGCCCTCGTCGTCGGTGCCAACGACGTGGTCAACCCGCTCGCTCGCCAACCCGACACACCGGTGAGCGGCATGCCGATCCTCGACGTCGACCACGCCAGGACGGTGGTGGTCGTCAAGCGCAGCCTCTCGCCCGGGTTCGCCGGGATCGACAACCCGCTGTTCTACCTCGACAACACCCTGATGCTCTTCGCCGACGCGAAGCAGGGGCTGGGCGACGTCGTCAGCGCCGTCGCCGACGCCTGACGCCACCATCGACTGACGCCACCGTTCCGGTGCACGCCACCATGCGAACACCCGGCCGCATTGTGATACCGTCGCCGCTGATCGGTTCGAGTCGACCAACGAGGGGGGTGACCAGATGGCGACGACCGTCCAGTCCGTCGAGCGTGCGTTCGCCGTGCTCGAGACCTTCGACGAGGACCACCCGAGCAGGAGCGCGGCCGAGATCGCCGAGCTCGCCGGCCTGGCCCGACCGACCACCTATCGGCTCCTGCAGACCTTGCAGCAGCTCGGATACGTGCGCTCGAACCACGGCCGGTACGAGGTCACGCCACGCGTCCTCCGCCTGGGCGCCGGCTACCTCGGGCGCCGCAGCATGGCGGCACATGCGCAGCCGATCCTCGACAAGCTGAGCGAGCAGGTCGGCGAGCACGTGGCGATCGGTGTGCTCGACGGCAACGACGTCATCACCGTCGCCGCCGCCAACTCGCCGCACTCGCGCTTCCTCGCCGTCGCCGTCCAGGTCGGACAGCGGCTGCCCGCCGCCAGCACCTCGCTCGGACGGGTCCTGCTCGCCCATCTCCCCCAGGCCGACGATGCCGAGGCTCGGGCCGTCCGCGACGACGGCTACGTCGTGACCGACGGGCTGCTCGAGTCGGGTCTGCGAGCGATCGGTGTGCCCGTCTTCGACCGCAACCGGCACGCGATCGCGTCGATGTCGATCGCGGTCAACGCCGTGCGGGTGTCCCACGACGAGCTCGTCGACCGCTGCCTCGACCCACTTCGGCTCGCCGCCGGGACGCTCGCCGACCAGCTCACCTCCGACCTCGTCCACACCCCAACGACATGAACGACCCACTCCGACCGAACACCTGCACGAAGGGATCCCGACCATGACCAGCCTCACTCCTCCGTTCCGAGCCGAGCACGTGGGCAGCTTCCTGCGGCCGCCCGCCATCCACGAAGCCCGCGACCAGTGGCGCCGCGGCGAGTTGTCCGACGAGGCGCTCCGCGAGATCTCCGATCGCGAGATCGCCGCCATGGTGGCCAAGCAGGCCGCGACGGGCATGCGCAGCATCACCGACGGCGAGTTCCGCCGTGACTGGTTCCACCTCGACTTCATGCAGGGTCTCGGCGGGATCACGGTCGAGGGCAACATCGAGTCGACCTCCGACTCCGACGAGACGGTCCACATGACGCCGCCGCGCATCACCGTCACCGGCAAGCTCACCCACGACCGGCCGATCCAGGTCGCCGACTACGAGTTCCTCGCCGGCGTCACGCCCGAGGGCTGCCTGCCCAAGGTGGCGATCCCGTCCCCCACCATGGCCCACTTCCGTGGCGGCCGGGCGGGCATCGACATCGAGTCGTACCCCGACCTCGATCCCTTCTTCGACGACCTGGCGCAGGTGTACCGCGACGAGCTGGCGGCGCTGTACGCCGCCGGGTGCCGGTACGTCCAACTCGACGACACCAACCTCGCCTACCTGTGCGACCCGGGCATGCGCCAGGGCGCGATCGACCGCGGCGACGACCCCGACGAGCTGCCCCGGATGTACGCCCACCTGATCAACGAGGCGATCAAGGAACGGCCCGACGACCTGACCGTCGGCGTGCACCTCTGTCGCGGCAACTTCCGCAGCACGCACTTCGCCAGCGGCGGGTACGAACCGGTCGCCGAAGTGCTCTTCAACGAACTCGACGTCGACGCCTACTTCCTCGAGTACGACGACGAACGCTCGGGCGACTTCGCACCGCTGCGGTTCGTCCCGAAGGGCAAGCACGTCGTGCTCGGGGTGATCACGTCGAAGTTCCCGGTGCTCGAGCCGAAGGACGAGATCAAGGCCCGCATCGACGAGGCCGCCCAGTACACCGACCTCGATCAGCTGTGCCTGAGCCCCCAGTGCGGCTTCTCGTCGACGATCCACGGCAACGTGATGACCGAGGACGAGCAGTGGGCCAAGCTGCGCCACGTGGTCGAGATCGCCGACGAGGTGTGGGGCTGAGCGGGCCGAACCGTCCGATGGGCTTTCCTCCCGACGCGTCGCTGCGCCAGGGTGCGATCGTGCTCGTGCACGGCGCCTGGGTCGGCGAGTGGTGCTGGACGCCGTTCCTGCCGTACCTCGACGGATCCGGCCGCGCGGTGTACACGGTGACACTCACCGGCCACGGCACCAAGCGCCACCGGTCGAGCCCCGAGATCACGCTCGCCGACCACGTCGACGACGTCGTCGCCGTCGTCGACACGCACGGGCTCGACGAGATCGTCCTCGTCGGACACAGCTACGGCGGTCGGGTGATCACGGCGGCGTTCGACCGACTCGCCGATCGCGTCGCCCGCATCGTGTACGTCGACGCGCACGCCCCGCTCGCCCACGACGCCGGCCAGTCACCCGAGCGCATCGCGGCCGCCGAGGAGACCGGCGGCATGTTGCCCTTCAGCGACGAGTACGCCGTCCGCCCCGAACACGTCGGCGGTGACGCCGGTGTGGCCTGGTTCACCGAGCGACTGGTACCCCAGTCGTTCAAGACCTTCATGGTCCCGATCACCGGCGAGCTGCCGGCGGCGCTGTCGAAGGCCTACGTGTTCTGCACCGGGTACGGCCCGTCGCGCTTCGCCGAGTACGCCGCCGGCGCGCGACGCGCCGACGACTGGGAGTACTACGAGCTCGAGGCCGACCACTGGCCGATGTACAGCCACGCGGCCGAGCTGGCGGCGATCGTCACCGGCGAGACGACCTAGCGGTCAGCTGCGGGGGCGGGACACGCCGAACCCACCCTGGCGGTCAGCTCCGAAGCGTGCGATCTCGGCGTCGAGGTCGAGCGGGAGCGGCCCGCGGCCGCGAGCCGCGACGTCGGCGTCGGTCAGCTCGGTCAGCGGGATGATCCAGCACACCTCGAACTCGAGGCCGTCGGGGTCCTTCGCGTACAGCGACTTGGTGGTGCCGTGGTCGGACGACCCGACCAGCGCACCCAGCTCCGACAGGACCCGTGCGCGCGCCTGGAGCTCATCGAGGGTGTCGACCTCCCAGGCCACGTGGTACAGCCCGACCGTGCCGGCCGCCGACGCCCCTGCGGACGCGCCGACCGACATCACGGCCAGGTCGTGGTCGTTCGTCGACCCTTCGGCCTGCAGGAAGTGCGCCCTGCCCGGGCTGCCGAACACGCGCCGGAACCCGAGCGCACGCTCGTAGAACTCCGCGGTGCGGTCGGCGTCGCGCACCCACAGGACCACGTGGTTGATGCCGAGGACGGTCACGACTCGATCTTCGCGCAGGTCACTCGAAGGTCACGACGTCATCGCGATTGCGCGGGATCTCGAGCCAGGTGCGACCTGGCTGGAGGCGCAGTTCCGTGAGGTCGTCGACACTCACGAAGAACGCGAACGGGTCGGTCGGTTCGAAGCGCAGCCACGCACCCTGCTGGACCTTGCCACCGGTGAACACGTAGACGGGGTTCGACCCGAGCACCTGGGCCTCGGGGTTGCCGTCGAGCGGGTTGACGCCGTAGTCGGCGAGCATGATGACGAGGTTCTTGGTCCAGACCTGTTCGGTGCCGTCGGCGGTCTCGGTGTTGTGCGCCTGACCCGACTGGGTCCGGTAGTAGCCGTCCGTCTCCTCGTCGTACTCCCAGAACACCTGGAGCGCATCGAAGCTCAACGAGATCTCGGTCGCCTCGTCGCCGTCGACCTCGTCACCCGGGCGGACGTACGAGAACACCTGCGACGGGCGACCCGCCTCGTCGGTCGTCTGGTTCCACAGCGCATCCGAGCTCGAGAACAGGTTGTTCGGCGAGCTGCGTCCCGAGCGCCGGTAGTACCCGGGCGAGAAGCGGGCATCGAGGTTGATCAGATCGGAGTCACGGATCGCACGGGTCACCGCCGGGTTGCCGCCGCTCCACGCGAACAGGGGGCGGTCGAAGGCCAGCATCACGTTGATGTCCTGTGCCCGGCCGGACCGGATCGGGCCGACGGGGTCGACGTCGTTGGAGTGGATGACCGCCGCGAGCCGGCTCGTGTTGTCGTTGATGACCTCTTCGATGACGATGTCGGCCGAGTTCAGGCCCGCCTGCGGCAGGGCGCCGCCGCCCGCGTTCGACAGCTTCACCACGAGGGCGGGCCGGTCGGGGATGTCGTCCGGGTCGTCGATCGGTTCGCCCGTCAACGGCATCCGGAGCACGTCGGGGATCGTCGTCGTCGTGACCGAGTCGGCGATCGTGGTGGTCGTCGCCTCGGTGAGCGATGTCGTCGTCGCATCGGTCGTCGACGGCGCAACCGTCGAATCGGACGTGTCGACCGTCGTCGCGGCCGAGTCGTCGTCGCCACCCGAGCAGGCCGCGAGCAGGATGAGCGCGGCCACGGTGGCCGCCGGCTTGGTGATGTTCACAGTTCCCTCAGTAGTGCGATGCGCTCTTCGAGCGGAGGATGCGTGTCGAACCAGCTGTGCGGTCCACGGAGACGACCACCGTCGCCGAGGCCGCTCATGGGCTGTTCGATCCACAAGTGTGCCGTCGCCGTCGACGCTGCGTGCGTCGCGGTCTGGTCCTCCTGCAGCTTCTCGAGTGCCGAGATCAGACCGGGCGGGTACCGGGTCATCTGGCAGGCCGTCACGTCGGCCAACGACTCGCGCTGGCGCGAGATCGCCGCCTGCATGACCTTGGCGGCGATCGGGGCGACGATGAGGAGCGCGAAACCGACGAAGGCGAGCGGGTTGTTCGTGTCGTTGTGGTCACCCGAGCGGCGCACCCGCCCACCGTTCCACCACATCGACCGGATCGCGAGATCGCTGAGCAGGGCGACGGAGCCGACCATCGTGACGGCCAGGGTCGACACGAGGATGTCGTAGTTCCGGATGTGGCTGAGCTCGTGGGCGACGACGCCCTCGAGTTCGACCCGGTTCATCTTCTCGAGCAGTCCCGTCGTGACGGCGATCGACGCGTGCCGGGGGTTGCGACCGGTCGCGAAGGCGTTCGGGGCCGGGTCGTCGACGACGTAGACCCCCGGCTTCGGCAGGCCCGACGCGATGCACAGGCCCTCGACGAGGTTGTGCAGGCGGGCGTACTCGCGTGGGTCGGCCGGGCGGGCCCGGCTGACCGACAGCGCGATCTGATCGGCCTTCCAGTACGAGCCGAAGGCGAGCGCCGCCGCGACGACCAGTGCGCCGATGGTGACAGCGATGCTGCCACCGCCGATGACGACGCCGACCGCCGCGCCGACGAGGGTGACGACGACGACGAACCCGGCGATCAGGAGCGCGCTGCGACGCTTGTTGGAACGGATCTGTTCGTACATGGGGGGTGGGTCAGAACGAGACGTCCGGCGTCGAGCGCGCCGCCTCGTCGGCCTCGAAGTACTCGCGCCGCTCGAACTTGAGCATGCGGGCGAAGTACATCGTGGGGAACTGCTGGAGCTTGTTGTTGTAGCCCAGCACCGAATCGTTGTAGAACTGCCGGGCGTAGGCGATCCGGCCCTCGGTCGAGCTCAGCTCCTCCTGGAGGGCCAGGAAGTTCTGGTTCGCCTTGAGATCGGGGTAGGCCTCGCCGAGTGCGAAGAGCTGGCGCAGCGTCGACGTCAGCGCGCCCTCCGTCTTCGACTGCGCCTCGGGCGTGTCGGGAGCGGCGACGGCGGCGTTGCGGGCCGAGATCACGGCCTCGAGCGTCTCGCGCTCGTGGGCGGCGTAGCCCTTGACCGTCTCGACGAGGTTGGGGATGAGGTCGAGGCGGCGCTTCAGTTGCACGTCGATCTGGGCCCAGGCGTTCTCGATCTGGTTGCGCCGGCGGATGAGGCCGTTGTAGGCGCTGATCAGGTACACCGCCAGGGCGACGACGATGATGATCAGCACGATGATGACTGCGGTCATGACGGACGAGTCTACGGTGCCAGCTCGCGGTAGCGGGTGACGTACTCGTCGGCGAGGCGCCGCATCGCGAACCGGTCGGCTCGCCGGTGCCCGGCCGCGACCAGTCGCTCACCCGTGGACGGATCGTGCAACACCTGTCCGAGCGCGGCGGCCAGCGCCTCGACGTCACCGGGCGGGACGAGCACGGCGTCGACGTCGTGGGTCGCGACGTTGCGGTACCCGTCGAGCGCGCTCGCGACGACCGGCGTCCCGGCCGCCATGGCCTCGATGAGCACGACGCCGAACGACTCGCCGTGGAGCGACGGCGCACAGAACACCGACGCGCCGCGCATCCGGGCCAGCTTGTCGTCCTCGGTGACCCGGCCGAGCCATTCGATGCGGTCGTCGGCGGCGTACTCGCGCCGCAGCCGAGCCGTGTCGGGGCCATCACCGGCCACCCAGCACACGACATCGCGGTCGCAGTGGCGCAACGCGCCGAGCAGGACGTCGAGGCCCTTGCGTTCCTCGTGGCGGCCGAGGAAGAAGATCGAGTTGCGCCCGAGTGGATCGCGATAGGGCTCGACCTCTGCGATGTGGGTGGTCTCGACGCCGTTGAACAGCATCTCGTACTCACCGCCCAGATGTCCCTGCACGAGCGCGAGCGCATCCTTCGACACGACGACCTTGCGATCGATCCGCTCGAGCAGGCGACGCAGCACCGGGCCGAGCATCCGGTAGCTCGTCGATCCGCCGGCGGCGTGGAACGTGCCGACGGTCGGAGCCGCGTGCAGCGTCACGGTCGTCAGCGACGGGCCGGGCGCCAGCGGCTCGTGGACGTGGACGACGTCGAAGCGCTCGTCGCGCAGTGCACGCACCGTGCGGAGTGCCGCGGCGGGGTCCGGGGCGAGCGGCGCCACCGAACCGTTCGCCGCGGTGGGCAGGCTGTCGCCGAGTGGCGTCACGAACGCCTCGGGCGGTGGGCCGTCACACGGGCCGAGCACCCGCACCTCGTGGCCGGATCGGCGGAGTTCGCGCGCCAGACCCAGCACCTGGGCCTGCACCCCACCCGGGATCGACAGGCTGTACGGGCACACCATGCCGACGCGGATGCTCACGATCGCGACCGTAGACGAGGGCGGCGCACCCGGAGGCGACCAGGGCAGCGGCTCAGCGAACCGCGTCGGGCGTCAATGCCATCTCGGGGTGGCCGAATCGGGCCTGCAGCACGTCGGCCTCGACCGGCGGCGAGAGGAGGTAGCCCTGGCCCATCGTGCAGCCCTGGGCGCGCAGCTCGCGCAGCTGCGGCGCGTTCTCGATGCCCTCGGCGACCGTGGCGATGCCGAGCGACGTCGCCATCTGGAGGATCGTGCGGGCGATGGTGACGCCGCGCGGGTCGGCACCGAACTCGGCGACGGCGCTGCGGTCGATCTTCACCATGTCGACGGGGTGGCGCTGCAGCGAGGTGAGCGAGCTGTACCCCGTCCCGAAGTCGTCGAGCGCGAACCGGAAGCCCTCGTCCCGCAACCGGGCCATCGCCTCGACCCCCCGCTCGCCCTCCTCGAGCAGTGCCGACTCGGTGACCTCGAGCACCACGACCGACGGGTCGACGCGGAACTCGTCGATCAGGCCGACCGTCTGCTCGACGAAGTCCGGCTGGCGCAGCTGGACGCCCGAGACGTTCAGCGCGAGCAGCAGGCCGGCGCGCCACCTCGCCGCCTCGGCGCATGCGGCCCGCAG
Organism: Acidimicrobiia bacterium; assembly: GCA_030425785.1. Classification (GTDB taxonomy): domain Bacteria; phylum Actinomycetota; class Acidimicrobiia; order Acidimicrobiales; family Ilumatobacteraceae; genus Ilumatobacter. The sequence continues at coordinate 8,563 of JAUHYJ010000085.1, forward strand.
CGCCCACGTGCCGATCGGCACGATCAGGCCGCTGCGTTCGGCGACCGGCAGGAACTCACTCGCCGGCACGTCGCCGTGCTCGGGGTGGTGCCAACGGACGAGCGCCTCGGCGCCGACGACCTGCCCGTTGGAGAGGTCGACGATCGGCATGAAGACCACCCGTAGCTGCCCGAGCTCGAGCGCTTGCGCCAGATCACCTCGGTACTCGAGGTGCTTCGCCGTGTGCAGCCGCATCGCCGGGTCGAAGATGCGGATCTGGCCCTTGCCGGCCCGCTTCGCCTCGTACATGGCGATGTCGGCGTCACGGAGCAGGCTCGTGGTCGACATCCCGGGCGACGCGACTGCGACGCCCACACTCGCGAGTACGGCGACGTCCTCGCCGGCGGCCGGGAGTGGCTCGCGCAGCGAGTCGAGCAATCGCTCGGCGACGTCGATCGCGCGGTCGATCCCACCGCGGTCCTCGAGCAGCAGCGCGAACTCGTCGCCGCCGAGGCGGGCGGCGGTGTCGCCGCTGCCGGCGGCACGCCGGATCCGCTCGGCGATCTGCTTCAACACCTGGTCACCGACCGCGTGACCGAGGTCGTCGTTGATGCGCTTGAAGTCGTCGAGGTCGACGAACAGCACCACGACCGGGTCGATCTCGGGACGTGCGATCCGGAGTGCGTGGTCCATCCGGTCGAGGAACAGCGCCCGGTTCGCGAGACCGGTCAACTCGTCGTGGAACGCCCGGTGGCTCAGCTGGCGTTCGAGGTTGCGCTGCTCGGTGACGTCGCGGAAGGTCGCCACGATGCCGTCGAGCGCAGCCCCGCCGACGAGGTTCGCGATGACGACGGTCGCCTTGCGCTGGTGTCCGTCGAGATGCGCGAGCGTCGCCTCGAACTCGACGGTACCGCCCTCGCCCTGCGCGATCGCTCGCTCGATGTGCTGCAGCGCCTCGGCCCGCTCGCCGGGGACGACGACGTCGACGAGATGACGACCCGTCCAACTCTCGGGTTCGTGGCCGAGCATCGGCCGCAGGCCGGGGCTCGCATAGCTCACCCGACCGGTCGGGTCGGCGAGCATCACGACGTCGCTCGAGTGCTCGACCATGGCCGCCAGGCGGTCGCGCCCCCGCTGCTCGCTCAGGGTGCGGACCTCGTCGACCAGGCGCCACATCCGTACGAGCGCGAGCACGATGACGGCGACCGTCGCGATCGCGACCACGAAGGACGACGACCGCGAGGCGAGCCCGGTGGAGAGCATCAACACGAGCACGCCGAGCGGGACGAGCGCGGCGCACAACAGGCCGAAGATCTGTGTCCAATGGAGGC
>JAUHYJ010000758.1 GCA_030425785.1 Acidimicrobiia bacterium
GAGACCACCGAGACCGAGCGCACCGAGCAGGGGCCCGACGCGCACGCCGAGGCCGGTGAGCGCATAGACGAACCCGGTGACGACGATGAGGTAGGCGACCGCGCGGCCGGTGATGATCGCGGCGAACCCGTTGCCGAGCGCTCGCTCGAGCAGCCCGCGTGTGATCCGGTACACCGCGATGGCGACGATGATCGATCCGACGAAGATCGCTCCCGCCTGCAGCCAGTCGGCGCCGGTCAGGCCGTCGGAGATGATGACCTCGTCGTCGCCGTTGGGCTCGGCGTCGACGATCGGCCACCGTCCGATCGCTGCGTACATGGAGGCCATCATCGCAGATCACCCTCGCCGGTCGTCCGAGCCCCGGCGGTGCGGCGGTCGAACACGATCATGATGACGGCGGCGACGAGCGACGCCACGGCCGCCGCGATCCACGCCGGTCGGTAGCTGCCGGTCGCATCGACGACGAGGCCGGTGGCCGGCCCCCCGATCGCGAGCCCGCCGAGAAAGCCGAACATGACCACACCCGACGCCTTCCCGGCCAACGCGGTCGAGACCAGCATGATGACCGCGAGCATGGCGACGGCGTTCCAGGCGTTGGTGCCGATCGCGCTGAGCGGTGGCGACAGCCACAGCAGCCAGCGCGTCGACGTGGTGGTCGCCGCGAGGAGCAGTGCGAAGCCGGCGCCGACGAGGGACAGCATCGGGAGGAGCAGCGTCGGCCGGATGCGGTGCTCCGCGACGCGCGCCGCCGTGATGCGGGCGACCATCCCGAGCAGCCCACCGAGGGCCGCGATCAGCCCGGCGGTGCCGACCGTGAAGCCGAGTGACTCCTCGGCGAAGAGCGGCAGGAAGCGCCCGATCGCTCCGGACGCGAGCCCCATGAAGAAGGCGTAGATCGCGATCCAGGAGATGACGGGTTCGAGGCGGGGTGCGGGCGCGGTGGGTCGCCCCGGTTCGGCGCGTGTGCGAGGCGGGTCCGGGCGGAGCATGACCTGGACCAGGACGGCGGCGAGGAGGAAGACGGCAGCGAAGGTCCAGCTGGCACCGCGCCATCCGAACGGCGCCTCGAGCGCCGGTAGGGCGATGCCGGCCAGGAACGCACCGAGGGTGACACCGGACTGCTTGACGCCGGTCAGTGTCCCGCGTCGGCCGGCCGGAACCCGCGACGAGATCAGCGAATTCGTCGCCGGATTGGTCGAACCCTGCGGGATGCCACCGATGGCGGACGCCGCGAACAGCCAGGGCACCGACGGCGACAGCGACAGGGCGGCCATGCCGGCGGCGGCGATCACGAGCGACCCGACGACGGCGCGCCCGGGGCCGATCCGGTCGGCGACCCTGCCGGTGTACGGGGCCGTGAGCGCACCGACGAGGGTGTTGACGGCGCCGATGACACCGAGCTCGGTGCGCGACATGCCGAGATCGTCGATCATCGGTGCGGCCAGGATGGCGAAGAAGAGCAGCTGGAAGACGCCCGCCACCATCACGACGAGCAGCGTCGCCGGGAGGACGATGCGTTGTCCGTCGGGTGGTGGGCCGCCCGGGGCGTGGGTCACGGTCGCCGACGAGCGTCAGATCGAGTCGACGAGTGCGTTCAGCGTGGGGCTCGGGCGCATGGCGGCGGCGGCGAGCTCGGGGTCGGGCTGGTAGTAGCCGTGGAGGTCGACCGGGGCGCCCTGTGCGTCGATCAGCTCGGTGTCGATCGCCTCGATCGCCGCCGCGAAGCGCTCGGCGACCGGCCCGAAGTGGGCCGCCAGCTCGGCGTCGTCGGTCTGCGCAGCGAGCGCGTCGGCCCAGTACTTCGCGAGCCATGCGTGGCTGCCGCGGTTGTCGATCTGGCCGAGCCGGCGAGCGGGTGACTTCTCGTGGTCGAGCAGCTGGCCGGTCGCGGTGTCGAGCGTCTCGCCGAGCACCCTGGCCTTGGCGTTGCCGGTGACGTCGGCGTAGTGCTCGAACGAGACGGCGAGCGCGAGGAACTCGCCCAGGCTGTCCCAGCGGAGGTAGTTCTCCTTCTCG
>JAUHYJ010000759.1 GCA_030425785.1 Acidimicrobiia bacterium
ATACCCTCGTATCGTACATGTGTTCGATCTTCGGATCAACGGCGAAGGTATGCGTGTTCGTGATCGTCCCAGGCTGATCAGCGGGAGCGCGACGGTCAGCAGGTGATGGTGACCTGGTTGCTGACCTCGACGTAGTAGCCGGGGCCGAACCGTTCCAGCACGACGGTGTACGTGCCCGGCTGGAAGTAGCGGTACTGGGTCTCGTCGGCGGCGTTGCGGCTGAGCACCTCGAACCCATCCTGGTCCGTGATCACCCAGGTCAGGTCGTCGCCGATCTCGCCGCTGCGGAACACGCCACAGCCGTCGCTGTGGACCTCGAGCGAGTGCGTCGGTTCGGGCGGCACCGTGGTCATGAGATGATCGAGTCGGCTGGCCGGGTCCCGCACTACGTCGAGCAGATGTTGGTCGGCAAACGCCGAGTCGATCGTCGGCTCGTCGTCGTCGAGCAACCCGGCCCCGACCACGACCGCAGCGATGACCGCTGCTGCGCCGAGCAGCATCGGTACGAACGGTCGTGCAAGCGCAGATCGGCTGACGCTGGCTCGATCCGCCGACCAGTTCCGGAGTCCGACACCGACGCCGCCGACGACGGCGGCCAAGAGGAGCACGGGCGCGCGGGCGGCGAGCTGGTCGAAGCGCTCGGCGACCGAGTCGGCCTCGTCCAGCACGAACTGCTCACGGACGACTGCCCACCCCCACGACGCCAACCCGAGCACGGCCACGACGATGAGCGCAGCGCCCACGATGTCGGCCGTCCGCCACTTCCCCGAGCTCGGCTGTGCGGGTGGTGGGAGCTCGTCGCCGCCGGATGTCTCGCTCACGTCCCCAGTCTGCCGCGCGTCATCGGTCGGTGCCGGGACCGTTCGGCCGCCTGAGCACGGCGACGAGGGTGCGGCGGCGGAACGCCCGTCCGCCATCGACGGGGTAGCTCAACCGGTCGAACTTGGCGCGGATGGCGGCCCGATGCTCGGCGAGCGCCTCGGCGCGCTCGGTCTCGATGTCGGCGATCTCGGCCATCCACTCGTCGAAGTCGGGCACCACTGCTTCCCGCTCGAACTCGAAGCGCTCGACGACCTCGAGCCCGGTCTGGTCGGCAGCGTCGATCGCAGCCTGGGCCGCCATTCGCTCGGCGCGTTCCTCGACGACGGGATGCAGCACGTCGTCCTCCGGTGTCTCGACGGCCGGCTCGACGACGTACACCACCCCGCCCGGCCGCACGACCCGCGCCGCCTCGGCGAGCGCAGCATCCATCTCACCCAGCGGGACGTGGTGCAGCGACGCCATGAAGTGCACCACGTCGAACGATCCGTCGTCGAACGGCAGGTCCTGACCGACGGCGTCGACGTAGTCGTCGGCGTGGTCCGGGTCGGCGTCGATCGCGCGCTGCCGCATCGCTTCGCCGCACTCGACTCCGATCGGTCGGGCGCCCTGCTCGCGGAACCACCGCACCATGCCGCCCGCACCGCACCCGACGTCGAGCACGTCGCGGTCGGCGAGGACCACGTGTTCGGACAGGACATCGGTGAGCGTGTGCAGCGCCATCCGGTCATCGTACGGCGTGGTCACCGTCGGCCCCGGCGGGGTTCGATGACCACGGTCGCCACGTCGATACGTGGTCGCGGCGTGAACGCAGCACGGGCCACCGGACGATGATCGGTCACCTCGAACCGGCTCACGCGGCGCGCCAGCCGGACCGACCACGCGTCGGCGACCGACCTCGGCACGATGAGATCGGCGCGTTCGAGTCGGCTCGACGGGTGCGTCAGCCGCTTCAGGACGGCCGAGACGCCCGCGAACGGCGGGTTGGCCACGACGCGGAACCCGCGGCGAGGCAACCGCAGGTCGCGCACATCGGCCGACACGACCTTCACGTCGCGGCCGTCGAACCGTCGCCGCAGCGTGGCGGCGCGCTGCGGGTTCAGCTCGAAGGCGATCACCGTGGCGCCGGCCCCGACGAGGTGGCGCGTGATCGCCCCGTCGCCGGCGCCCAGATCGAGCACCAGGTCGTTCGG
>JAUHYJ010000760.1 GCA_030425785.1 Acidimicrobiia bacterium
ATGATTTCCGTCGTGGAAAGGTTTCCTGTAGAAGCTCCGCCAGGAATGAATTCCGTCACGCGGCCAACAACGTTTAACAAATCGCCCACCGCCACGCTCGGCATGCTGCCGGTGAAGACGAGAACCGCGTCCGAAGTCGCGTCAACGCCATCGCCGAGCAACAGCCCGGCTTTGTCTGGCGTTTTCAGGGCGAGGGCGACAGCGCCGAGATCTCCTGGAACTTCGAGAAGTTCCTCATCGATCGCGAGGGCGACATCGTGCGCCGCTTCCCGCCGCCGACCACGCCCGAGGAGATCGCCGAGATCATCCCCGAGTACCTGTGACGCATCGATGAGCGACGGCTCGGGTGCGTCGCCTCGCGGGTCGCGTTGGTCGTCGGCCGCGAGCGTGCGACGCGGCGCCGACTACGACGTGCGGTGGGCCGAGATGGAGGCGGCCGGCATGTCGGTCCACGGCGAGGCGGACTTCCTGTGCCGCTTCGAGCCGCTCTCGGTGCTCGATGCCGGGTGTGGTACCGGCCGCGTGGCGATCGAGCTCGCGCGCCGTGGCGTCGAGGTCGTCGGTGTCGATCTCGACCCGCCGATGCTCGCCGAGGCGCGTGCCAAGGCACCCGATCTGGCCTGGGTCGAGGCCGATCTCGTCGATCTCGACCTCGGCCGGACGTTCGACGTCGTGGCCACGCCCGGCAACGTGATGCTCTTCGTCGCGCGCGGCACCGAGGGTGACGTGGTGCGGCGGCTGGCGGCACACCTGGCCGACGAGGGCGTGCTCGTGGCCGGGTTCCAGCTCACCGCCCGGTACCAGCTCGCGCACTACGACGCCGACTGCGACGCGGCCGGGCTCGACCTGGTCGAGCGGTACGCGACGTGGGAGTGCGATCCGTGGATCGCCGGCGGCGACTACGCCGTCAGCGTCCACCGGCGATCAGGCGTCGGGCCGACCGCCGGTGACGAGCCGCGCGTCGGCACGTGACTGCTCGACGGGCGTGTCGCCCGTAGGTGCCCACCTCCACGCGTACACCAGGTGGCCCCGTTCGGGCGCGTCGATGACCGTCTCCATCGTGTAGGGGCCGAACGGCTCGCGCTGCACGAAGCTGCGGCCGCCCGGCTCGGCGGCGACGAACTCGGCGACGAACGGCGACTCGGAGTGAGCCACGTAGAGACGGTCGCGGCCATCCGGGCCGGCCACCAGCATCGACTGCTCACGGTGCAGGATGTCGCCGTCGTGCGTGACGGCCGAGTAGGTGATCAGCACTCCGCCGTTGGGGAGCGACGCGACCTCGATCGTGGCGGCGAAGGGGCCGCTCTCGGGACCGTCGCCGTCGCCGACATAGGTGCCGATCGCGTCGGCCAGCACCTCGGACAGCGGCCGGCCGGTCACGCGAGCTCGCGGAACGCTTCGATCGTGCGCGTGACCTCGTCGGGGGTCGTGGCCCAACTGGTCACGAGGCGGATCAGGCCGGGCCCGAGCGTGTAGAACAGCAGCCCGGTCGCTTCGAGTCGTGCGATGTGCTCGTCGGCGAGGCGCACGAACACCATGTTCGCGTCGGCGCGGTTGACCAGCTCGACCGTGTCGAGCTCGGCGAGGCCCGCCGCCAGTTCGGCCATGCGGGCGTTCGAGTTGGCCGCGAGCTCGAGCCAGAGACCGTTCGTGAGGTACGCGATCAGCTGGGCGGACTGGAACCGCATCTTCGAGGTCACGTGGCCCGACCGCTTCGTGCGGTAGACGAGCTCGTCCGCGACGGCGTCGTCGAACACGACGATCGCCTCGGCCGAGAGACCGCCGTTCTTGGTCGCGCCGAGCGACACGATGTCGACGCCGGCACGCCAGGTCATGTCCGCGGGGCTGCAGCCGAGGTGGACGAGCGCGTTCCCGATCCGAGCCCCGTCGAGGTGGACCTTCAAACCGTGCTCACGGGCCGCGGCCGCCACCTTCGACAGCTGGTCGAGCGGGTACACCGTGCCCATGTCGGTCGGTTGGGTGAACGACAGCACCGCGGGCTGCGTGTGAT
>JAUHYJ010000086.1 GCA_030425785.1 Acidimicrobiia bacterium
CGCATGCGCTTCGAGCAGGATCAGGTCACGCTCGTCGGCGGCGTCCGCCACGGCCGCACCCTGGGTTCGCCGATCGCCATCGAGATCGCCAACACCGAGTGGGACCGCAACCCCGAGAAGTGGCAGCAGGAGATGTCGCCGGAGGCCTCCGACGGCCCCACGGCGGCGCCGCTGACCCAGGTGCGCCCCGGCCACGCCGACCTCGCCGGCATGCAGAAGTACGGCTTCACCGACGCCCGCGACGTGCTCGAACGGGCGTCGGCCCGTGAGACGGCGGCGCGTGTCGCCGGGGGAGCGATCGCCAAGAAGCTGCTGTCGTCGCTCGGCGTCGAGGTCATCTCGCACGTCATCCAGATGGGGCAGGCCAAGATCGCCGACGACGCCGCCCGTCCGACACCCGCCGACCTGGAGGCGGTCGACGGCGACGAGGTGCGCTGCTTCGATCCTGCCGCGAGCGCGGCGATGGTCGACGAGATCAAGGCCGCCGCGAAGGAAGGCGACTCGCTCGGTGGCGTCGTCGAGGTGCTCGGCTTCAACGTGCCGATCGGCCTCGGCTCGCACGTCCACTGGGATCGCAAGCTCGACGGCATGCTCGCCCAGGCGCTCATGTCGATCCAGGCCGTCAAGGGCGTCGAGATCGGCGACGGCTTCGAGGTCGCCGGGCGCCCCGGCAGCCAGGCGCACGACGCCATCCGCTGGAACCCCGAGACCGGCAACTACGACCGGCTGAGCACGCTGGCCGGCGGGGTCGAGGGCGGCATGACCAACGGCGAGCTGCTCGTCGCCCGCGCCGCGATGAAGCCGCTCGCCACGCTGAACCGCCCGACGCTCGAGACGGTCGACGTCGTCACCAAGGAGTCGGGCGTGTCGTTCAAGGAGCGCACCGACGTCACCGCCGTGTCGGCGATGGGTGTCGTCGCCGAGACGATGGTGGCCCTCGTCCTCGCCCAGGAGGCGCAACGCAAGTTCGGCGGCGACTCGATCGCTGAGTTCGTCCGCAACGCCGAGGCATTCCGAGCCACGCTGTGAGCGGGCTCCGCCATGTCCAGGTGCCGCTCGGCGACCGCTCGTACGAGGTCGTTGTCGGGCACGGCGCCGCCGAGTTCCTCGGCACGGTGATCCCGCCGAGCGCCAAGCGGGCCGCGCTCGTCACGCAGCCGGGCATCCCGCTCGACGCCGAGACCGAGCTCGAGCTCGAGCGCTTCGAGATCGGGGTCGGTGAGCGGGCCAAGACGCTCGACACCGTCGGCGAGCTCTGCCGTGGCTTCGCACGCATGGGCATGACCCGGCACGACGTGGTGGTCGGCGTCGGGGGCGGCATGGTCACCGACGTGGCGGGGTTCGCCGCCGCCAGCTACCACCGTGGTGTCCCCGTCGTGCACGTGGCGACCACCCTGCTCGGCATGGTCGACGCCGCGATCGGCGGCAAGACGGGCGTCAACCTCCCCGAGGGGAAGAACCTCGTCGGAGCCTTCTGGCAGCCGAGTGGCGTGATCTGCGATCTCGACGCACTCGACACCCTGCCCGACCGCGAGATGCGGTGCGGGCTGGGCGAGATGGCCAAGTACCACTTCTTGACCGGCGACGACCTCTTGGCGATGGACCTGACCGACCGGATCGCCCGCTGCGTCGAGATCAAGGCCGACGTCGTCGCGAGCGACGAGCGTGAGGGCGGTCGACGGGCGCTGTTGAACTACGGCCACACCCTCGCCCACGCCCTCGAGGTCGCGACCGAGCACCGGCTCGCCCACGGCGAGGCCGTCGCGATCGGCCTGATCTTCGCGGCGCACCTCGCGAACGTCATGGGCCGCATCCCGGTCGAGCGGGTCGACGAGCACTTCGCCGTCGTCGGCGAGGAGTATCAACTCGCCACCGACATCCCGACTGGCCTCCATGCCGACGACCTGATCGAACTGATGCGGCGCGACAAGAAGGCGCTCACCGGGCTCACGTTCGTGCTCGACGGCCCCGAGGGGGTCGAGGTCGTCGCCGGCGTCGACGAGGCACCGGTGCGGGACGCTCTCGCCCGCATGCTCTGATCGGCGTAGCGTGCCGGGCGTGGGGTGGCCGGAACTGCGCACCGAACGGTTGCACCTGCGTCGCTGGCGTGACGCCGACCGGACGGCGTTCCACGCGCTGAACAGCGACCCCGACGTGATGGCCACGATCGGCCCGATCATGTCGCGGGCCGAGTCCGACGCCTTCATGAACCGGATCGAGCACCGGTTCGCCGAGGACGGCTACGGCCTGTGGTGCATCGATCTCGACGGTGAGCCGATCGGCTACACCGGCTACATGGCGCCCTGGTTCCGGCCGGGCGTCGAGATCGGATGGCGCATCCGGTCCGGGTACTGGGGTCGTGGCTACGCGCCGGAGGCGGCGCGAGCATGCCTCGACCTGGGCTTCCGGTCGCGAGACGACGGCGGCATCGGGTTGGACGAGGTGCTGACCTTCACGGCGGCGATCAACGCGAAGTCGATCCGCGTGATGGAGAAGCTCGGGTTCGAACGCGACGCCGACGGCGACTTCGACCACCCCGGTGTGCCGTCGCGGAGCCGTCTGCGTCCGCACGTGCTCTACCGCATGAGCCGCGAGCGCTGGCTCAACGGCCGGTGACGGGTTCGACGATCGCGTCGACCTCGGTGCGCTCGGCGTCGGTGAGCTGCCAGCCGGCCGCTGCGACGTTCGCCTCGATCTGGGACGGTCGGGTCGCCCCGGCGATGACCGATGCGATCAGTGGATGCGACGTGTGCCAGCTGATCGCGAGGTCGAGCAGTTCGTGCCCGTGGTCGCCCGACCATTCGATCAGCTGCTCGACGACGCGCAGTCGTTCGTCGTCGATGAACTGGCCGGCACGTTCGCCCCAGGCGGCGAGGCGCGAGCCCGCGGGCCGTTCCTCGCCGAGGCGGTACTTGCCGGTCAGCAGCCCCGACTCGAGCGGGAAGAACGGGACGAACGCCACGCCGAGGTCGCGGCAGGCGTCGAAGACCCCGTCGTGCTCGGGGTCGCGCGTCAGCACGCTGTAGTGGTTCTGGATCGACGGCCACGCGGCGAGCCCGGTGTCGGCCGCGACCGCATGGGCCTCGCGCAACTGGTCGGCAGAGAACGCCGTGCATCCGATCTCGCGGATGGTGCCCTCGTCGCGCAATTCGGCCAGGCAGCCGAGCGTCTCGGCGATCGGCGTCTCTGGGTCGGGCCGGTGCATCTGGAAGTGGTCGACGTACTCGGTGCCGAGGCGTCGCAGGCTGGCCTCGAGCCGGGAACGGATCTGGGCCGGGTCGCCGCCTCGCTCGCCCTCGGCGAGGTCGCGTGTGTGACCCCATTTGGTGGCGAGGAGCACATCGCCGCGCCGGTCACCGAGCGCCCGGCCGAGCAGCTCCTCCGAGACGCCGTTCGTGTACATCTCGGCGGTGTCGAAGTAGTTGATGCCTGCATCGATGGCCGCGTCGACGACCGCCTTGGTCTCGTCGGCGTCGATCCGGCCCCCGAAGTTGTTGCAGCCGACCCCGACGACCGAGACCTCGAGCGAACCGATCCTGCGCATCTCCATGCGCAGCAACCTAGCGACGGCACGCGACAGCGACTCCGTTACGCTCCCCGAGGTGAGCCGACTGGTGATGCTGCTGCACGGTCCGAACCTCAACCTGCTGGGGGAGCGTGAGCCGCACATCTACGGCACCGACACGCTCGACGACTATGTCGAGTTCGCACGCACCGCCGCGGCCGAGCACGGGCTCGAGATCGAGGCGCACCAGTCGAACGCGGAGGGCGCGTTGATCGACCACATCCACTCGGCCCGCAACCGCTGTGCGGCGATCATCATCAACCCGGGCGCCTTCACGCACTACGCCTGGGCGATCCACGACGCACTGGCGGCGTTCGACGGGCCGGTGGTCGAGGTCCACATCTCCAATCCGAACGCCCGCGAACCGTGGCGCCACACGAGCGTCATCGCGCCGGTCGCCAGCGGCTCGGTCATGGGCTTTGGCAAGCAGGGGTACGACCTCGCCGTGCGGGCCGTCGTCGCCCGGGTGGCCCCGTGACCACGCACACCGAGTTCCCGGCGATCGGCTACGCGGGCCGGATCGAGGCGTTGCGCGACCGAGCCGAGGAGCGGGGCTTCGACGGGGTGCTCGTCAGCGATCTCACCAACGTCCGATGGCTCACCGGCTTCACGGGTTCGAACGGCAAGGTCGTCGTGCGGGGGGCGGGCGCGACACTCGTCACCGACGGCCGATATCGCGACCGGGCCGCCGACGAGCTCGCCGCGGCCGGCGTCGACTGCGACGTCGAGGTCGGCTTCACCCACGCCGAACAGCACGAGCTGCTCGTGCGAGCTGCGGGCGGTCTCGACCAGATCGGCGCCGAGGCGACGTCCCTCACGCACCGTCAGTGGACGACGATCGCCGCCGACGTCCCCATCGAGCCGGTCGGTGGGCTCGTGTCCGAAGGGCGTCGCCGCAAGGACGCCGGCGAGATCGCACGCATCGAGTTCGCCTGCCGCTGCGCCGACGCCGCGCTCGCCGAGGTCGCGCCGATGCTCGGGGACGGGCTGACCGAGGCCGACGTCCGCATGGAGCTCGAGTACCGCATGCGCCGCCACGGTGCCGACGGCCCGAGCTACGACACGATCGTCGCCAGCGGTCCGGAACACGCAGCGCGGCCGCACCATCACGCGAGCCACCGCACCATCGTCGAGGGTGACACCGTCGTGATCGACGTCGGCGCACTCGTCGACGGCTACCACTCCGACATGACGCGCAGCTACGTCGTCGGCGAGCCGACCGACGAACAGCTCGAGATCTACGAGTTCCTCCGCATCGTGCAGCAGGCCGGGCTCGACGCCGTCCGCGCCGACCTCGGTGCCCGCGAGCTCGATGCGGCGTGCCGCGACCTCATCGCCGAGGGGGGCTACGCCGACTGGTTCATCCACTCGACGGGGCACGGCGTCGGCCTGCTCATCCACGAGGATCCGTTCGCGTCGACGGCGTCGACCCAGACGCTTGTGGCCGGCGACGTCGTGACCGTCGAACCTGGCCTCTATCGTGTCGGATTCGGTGGCTTCCGCATCGAGGACCTCGTCGAGGTCACATCGAACGGATGCCGAGTACTGACCGAGTCGCCCAAGGACGCACCATGCCCACCATCACCACCAACGACCTGAAGACCGGGATCACCCTCCAGCTCGACAACGGGCTCTTCCAGGTCGTCGAGTTCCAGCACGTCAAGCCCGGCAAGGGCGGGGCGTTCGTGCGCACCAAGCTGCGCAACGTCGAGAGCGGCAACGTCTTCGATCGCACCTTCAACGCGGGCATCAAGGTCGAGCAGGCGATCATCAACCGCGACGACATGCAGTTCCTCTACCGCGACGGCGACGACTACGTCTTCATGAACAACCAGACGTACGAGCAGATGAACGTGGCGCCGGCCGCGCTCGGTGAGACCGCCGACTACCTGATCGAGGGCATGACGGCCCAGGTCGCGTTCCACGAGGGCCGCATCATCGGCGTCGAGATCCCCGCATCGGTCGAGCTCACCATCACCGAGACCGAGCCCGGGGTCCAGGGCGACCGCAAGACCGGTGCCACCAAGCCGGCGACGCTCGAGACCGGCAAGGTCGTCCAGGTGCCGCTCTTCATCGAGCAGGGTGAGAAGATCCGCGTCGACACTCGCTCCGGCGAGTACATGACGCGAGTCTGAGACGCGAACCGTGCCGATCGATCGCCCCGACGAGCGTTCCGACGCGCGCGAGCGGGCCCTCTACCTGCTGTACGAGGCGCACTCCAAGGGCATCGACCCGGTCGACACGATCGACCTGCAGGTCATCGAGCCGGACGAGCTCACCCAGGAGCTCGTCCGTGGCGTCGGTGAACACCTCGCCCGTCTCGACGAGCTGATCGACGTGCGCGCCGAGGGATGGTCGCTCGCCCGCATGCCGGTCCTCGACCTCAACGTGATGCGGCTCGGCACGTACGAGCTGCTCGAGCGTCCTCACGTGCCGACCGCCGTGGTGCTGAACGAGGCGGTCGAGCTGGTGAAGCGGTTCTCGACCGACGACTCGGGGCGGTTCGTCAACGGCGTGCTCGCCGCCATCGCCGCCGACGTGCGTGGCTGACACCGACTGCCGCGCGGCAGTACCGTTGCTGCGGTGATCGACGAGGCGGAGCTCGCGAGCGACGACGAGACCGTCGACGCCCCTGCGGCCGACGCACCCGACGACGCGTCGACAGGCCCGCGATGGCCGGCACTGAGGATGTCACCCGCCGCATGCTTCGTCGCGGCCATCGTCGCGCTCTACACCTGGCACTTCTGGCGCACCACGCTCGACATCCATCACGGGCTCGGCACGGCGGCGTACGACTCCGGCCTGTTCGACCAGGGCATCTGGCTGATGTCGCGGTTCGAGACCCCGTTCGTGACCCTGATGGGTCGCAACCTGATGGGCGATCACACCTCGTTCGTCCTGGTGTTCCTGGTGCCCTTCTACTGGATCATGCCCGGCGCCGGGACGATGTTCTTCTTCCAGGCGCTGGCGATCGGGTGCGGCGCGATCCCCGTGTACCTCTACGCCCGGCGCCGGCTCGAGAGCGACGCGCTCGGTGCCGTCATGGCCGCGGTCTACCTGCTCCACCCGGCCGTGTCGTGGACGAACATGGAGAACTTCCATCCCGACGCGTTCCTCGGTGTGTTCGTCGGATTCGCGTTGTACGGCGCGCTCGAGTCGCGCTGGCGGATCTACACGGTCTTCGTGGTGCTGTCGCTGCTCGTGAAGGAGGACGTGTCGCTGGTCATCGTGCCGCTCGGCGCCTGGGTGGCGATCTACCGCGACCGCCGCAAGGGCCTGCTCACGATCGTCGGGTCGGTCGCCTTCATGCTCGTCGCGATGTTCGTCGTGATGCGCAGCCTGATCGGTGTGCCGACGCGCAACGGCTGGCGGATCCCGTTCGGCGGGGTCCGCGGCTTCGTCGAGACCGCGTTCCGGAACCCGACCCAGATCGCCGACCACTTCCGGTCCGACGGACGCCCCTGGTACCTGTGGCAGATGACGTCACCGCTCGCGTTCCAGTTCCTCCGGAACCGCAAGTGGCAGGTGGCGGCGATCAGCGGCGTGGTGCTGTTCACCAACGTGCTCAGCACCTTCTGGTACCAGTACCACATCCAGTACCACTACAGCCTGATCATCGTGCCGGGCCTCGTGTTCGGCACGACGTACGCGCTGGGCACGGTGCCGTGGGACGGGCGATGGAACCGTCGCTGGTCGGTGGCTGCCGTCGCCGTCGCCTCGGTCGCGGCCGCGTACGCCTGGGCGCCCTTCCCCGGCGCCGTGCACGAGGTCAGTGCCTGGAGCGGTGATCACCCGGTCGCGGTCGCCGCGCGTGAGCTCGTCGACGCCGTGCCCGACGATGCGGCCGTGTCGGCCCACTACCGGATCGCCGCCCACCTGACCCACCGGACCGAGATCTACCAGTTCCCCAATCCGTTCCGCGTCGTGCTGTACGGGCCCGACATCTCGTGGGAGAACACGCGCTTGCCGAATCGGGCCGAACGGATCGACTACCTCGTGCTCCAGGTGAACAAGTCGGAGGAGAACCAGCGCGACTTCGACCGCATCAGCGAGGCGTTCGTCCTCGTCGACTCGAACGACTACTGGGAGCTCTGGCAGCGCGATCCCGACGTCGAGCTGCCACCACTCGTCCTGCCCTGATCAACCCGTCACGGGTCGTGCCTGGCACTACCCGTTCCGAGGGCCGCGGACGAGGCGGCCGGGCAGCTCGCCGGTGAACTCGTCGTCGCGGACCGTCTCGACGCCGGCGCAGAACGTGTGGCGGTACCCCGTCGCCTTCTGGATCAGGCGCGGGGCGCCGCCCGGCAGATCCCACGCCATTCGGGCCGAGCCGAACGTCAGCGCGTCGTAGTCGATCACGTTCACGTCGGCGCGCATCCCGGGCTCGAGCAGGCCGCGGTCGCCGAGTCCGTACAGCTCGGCGGTCTGGCGTGTCTGGCGGTGGACGACGTACTCGAGTGGCATCTTCGGCCCGCGAGTCCGGTCGCGGGTCCAGTGGGTGAGCATGAACGTCGGGCAGCCGCCGTCGCAGATCACGCGCACATGGGCGCCCGCATCGGCCAGCCCCATGCGTGTGCCGGGGTGCATGTGGGCCTCGTAGTTGAAGCTGAGGTCGCCGTAGCTGTAGTTGAAGAACGGGGAGTAGAGCATCCCGTTGCCGCCGGCGGTCAAGAGGTGGTCGATGACGAGCTGCATCACAGGTATCCCGTCGCGCGCTGCGATCGCGGCGAGCGCAGTGTCGGGCGGCGGTTCATAGTCGATCGCCAGCTCGATCGGCGAGATGCCGTCGCGCTCGGCGGCTGCCCCGAGGGAATCGTCCGGATGCGGCTCGTAGTCGATGTCGCCGTCGGCGACCGCCCACGTCTTCCACATCGTGCCGAGCACGACCTTCTCGAAGAAGCCGTTGTCGTCGGGCAGCTCGCCGATCAGCCGGTCGCGGATCGGGCCGGCACGCAGGGCCTCGCAGCGCTCGGCGAGCGGCAGCTCGGCGATCTCCTGGTAGGCCGGGTGGAACATCAGCGGGTGGTAGCTGCCCTCGAGGCACATCAGCAGCCCGACACTGCGGCCGTGCACCTGGGCGACGATCGGGATGCCGTCGGCGATCGCCTCGTCGAGCTTGACGAGGACCTCCTGCCACAGGTCGGGCGCCTGGTCGAACTGGGAGAAGTTGACGCTGACGGTGCGGCCGTACCGCTGTGCGAGCTCGCGCATCCAGGGCCACTCGCGTTCGGGGAGGATGGCGTGCTCGGGGGCGAACTGGAACACGCCGTGACCGACGTCGGCCATCGCCGCTGCGATCGAGTACAGCTCGTCGGCCTCGACCATCGTGCCCGGCACGAGCTCGCCCGACTTCGACTTGTGGAGCGGTGTCCGGCTGGTCGAGAAGCCGAGCGCGCCGGCTCGCAGCCCCTCGGCCACGATGTCGGCCATCTGCCGCAGATCGTCGGGCGTGGCGGGGTTGTTCACGCCGCTGCGGTCGCCCATCACGTAGCCGCGCACCGCGCTGTGGGGCACCTGCACGCCGATGTCGAGGACGTACTCGCGACGGTCGAGCGCGTCGAGGTACTCGGGGAACGACTCCCACTCCCACCGGATGCCTTCGGTCAGGGCGGTGCCGGGGATGTCCTCGACGCCCTCCATCATCTCGATCAACCACTCGTGCCGATCGGGTGCGGCCGGGGCGAACCCGACGCCGCAGTTGCCGGCGACCACCGTGGTCACGCCGTGCCAGCTGCTCGGTGTGAGATACGGGTCCCACGTCGCCTGGGCGTCGTAGTGCGTGTGGACGTCGACGAAGCCGGGCGTGACGAGCAACCCGGTCGCGTCGATCTCGCGGCGGCCCGTCCCCACCGTGCCGGGCTCGCCGACGGCAGCGACGCGATCGCCGTCGATCGCGACGTCGGCCACCCGCTGCGGGCCGCCCGAACCATCGACCACGTTGCCGTTCCGGATCACGATGTCGTACTCGTCTGCCATGGGCTCGACGGTACTCGGGGTGCGGCGTGGCCGTGCGGCCGGCGAACGCATCATGGCAGCGGCGACGACCTAGCGTTGCGGGCATGGAGCCCGACGCCTCGAACGACTCGGGCCGTCGGCGCGTCTTCATCGTTGCCGTGTCGGCGGCGATCGCGGTCGCAGGTGTCGCGTTCCTGGCCGGTCGGCTGACGGGTGGCGGGGCGGACGACGAGACCGCCGGCACCGGTGACTGGGACGATGCGGTGGCGGGTGCCGCCGACACGGCGGGTG
>JAUHYJ010000087.1 GCA_030425785.1 Acidimicrobiia bacterium
GCTGCGCGGCAGGACGCGCTTGCCGATGCCGGTCTCGAAGATCGGCCGCGGCGCGTGGCAGTCGATGCAGTCGCTGTTGGAGAAGTCGTTCGAGAGGGCGCGGACGTCCGGGTTCACCCAGCTGTTGGCGTGGGATGAGCTCTGCCACTCGGCGTAGGTCGTCTGGTGGCACTCCGCGCACTGCATCGAGGACGTGAAGGTCGTCGCCGCGGCCTCGCCGCGGCTCGGGGCGAAGATCATCGTCAGCACCCAGAGGCTGACGCCGACGAGGAGGACTCCGAGGGTTGCACGCATGACGTTCACCGAGGGGGTTCGGTCGGTCGGTCCGAGCGGATTCTACCGGCCTCCATCACGAGGGTGCGGTCGGTGTAGGCCTCGGACTCGGCCGGGTCGCCGCGCCGCAACACCTCGAGCATCTCGATGTGTTCGTCGACGGCGTGGCGGGTGTCGTAGACGTCGGCGAGGTAGAGGTGCCACACCCGGTCGGATTGCGCGTACAGCGCGTCGAGGGTGTCGGTCAGGAACCGGTTGCCGGCGGCGTCCCAGATCAGTTCGTGACAGCGGCGGTCGACGACGAGCAGGTCTTCGGGCGGGAGCCCCGGCCGGAGGGAGCCCTCGATCACCCGTTCCATCTCGTCCCAGTGGGCCGCGGTGCCGCGCTCGGCGGCGAGACGGGCGGCGTAGGGCTCCATCACCGCCCGGGTCTCGTAGAGCAGGGCCAGGTCGTCGACGTCGATCGGCGACACGAACATGCCACGCCGCGGGATGACGGTGACGAACTGATCACGGGCCAGGCGCTGCAACGCCTCCCGGATCGGCGTGCGGCCGATGCCGAGTTGCGCTTGGAGTTCGTCCTCGCGCAGGACGTCACCGGGCGCGAGCTCGACCCGGACGATCATCCGGCGAATTCGCTCGTAGGCCTGTGTACTCAACGACGGGGTTGTGATACATTCATGATATATCAGATCCCACCGTTCGCAAGGGGTACCCATGAGTGACGCTTCGTCGACCGTGCCGTCCAGTGCCAAGGTCGTCATCATCGGCGCCGGCATCGTCGGCAACTGCCTGGCCGGGCACCTCGCCCGGCTCGGTTGGACCGACATGGTCCTGCTCGACAAGGGGCCGCTGCCCAACCCGGGCGGTTCGACCGGCCACGCCTCGAACTTCATCTTCCCGGTCGACCACAACAAGGAGATGGCCCTCCTCGGCGTGCAGTCGGCGAACCAGTACCGCGACGTCGATCGCAGCGTCGACTGCGGCGGCATCGAGGTCGCACGCACCCAGGAGCGGATGGACGAGCTGCAGCGGCGCATGACGTCGGCGACCGCATGGGGCGTCGAGGCCAAGCTGCTCACGCCGGCCGAGGTGAAGGAGCTCGTCCCGTTCATCAACGACGAGATCATCCTCGGCGGCTTCTACTGCCCGACCGTGTCGGTCGTCGACAGCCTCGACACCGGCACCCTGTTCCGCAACGAGGCGATCGAGACGACCGGCATGCAGGTCTTCGCCAACACCGAAGTCCTCGACATCGAAACAGAAGATGAAACGGCGACAGGTCGTCAGAGGGTCACCGCAGTGGTCACCGACAAGGGCCGCATCGAGGCCGAGTACGTCGTCATCGCCTGCGGGGTGTGGTCGAACCGGATCGCCAACATGGCCGGCGCCACGATCCCGCTCGTCCCGGCCGTCCACCAGATGGCCGACGTCGGCCCGATGGACGTCCTGGTCGAGACCAACAACGAGATCGGCTACCCGATCGTCCGCGACATGGACACCTTCTGCTACGAGCGCCAGTCGGCCGGCTCGATGGAAGTCGGCTCCTACGCCCACCGCCCGATCCTCCACCATCCCGACGAGATCCCCTCGAACGACGAAGCCGCCCTCTCCCCCACCGAGATGCCGTTCACCCAGGACGACTTCGACCCGCAGATGGAGCAGGCGATCGAGCTGATGGAGATGCTCGGCGACGCCGAGATCAAGTACGCGATCAACGGCCTGCTGTCGCTCACCCCCGACGCCATGCCGTGCCTCGGCGAGTGCCCCGACGTCGACGGGCTCTGGTCGGCCGCAGCCGTCTGGGTCAAGGAAGGGCCGGGAATGGCCCAGGTGGTCGCCGAGTGGATGACGTACGGCTACCCGCGGGTGATCGACGCCCACGGCGCCGACATCGCCCGCTTCTACGACCACGAGCGCAACGACGAGCACATCTGGGCCCGCGCCAGCGAGCATTTCAACAAGACGTACGGCATCGTCCACCCGGCCGAGCAGTGGGAGAGCCGCCGCAACCTGCAGGTGTCCCCGCTGTTCAGCCGGCAGGAGGAGGCCGGCGCGTTCTTCTTCCAGGCTCGGACCTGGGAGCGCCCGCAGTGGTACGAGTCGAACGCCGATCTCGTCGAGCGCTACGGCATCGCCGAACGCGAGGTGGAATGGGACAACCGCTGGTGGAGCCCGATCACGGTCGGCGAGCACCTCAACCTGCGCGAGCACTGCGGCATGGTCGACCTGTCTGCCTTCCACCTGTTCGACCTCGAGGGCCCGGGCGCCGTCGAGTTCGCCGACTACCTGTGCGTCAACAAGATCGGTCCGGTCGGCCGGGCGACCTACACCCCGTGGCTCACCCCCGACGGTGGGTTCCACTCCGACCTCACCATGCAGCGCGTCGACGACGACTGCGTCAACGTCGTGACCGGTGTGTTCGACGGCGGCCGTGACCTGGCGTGGATCAAGCACTACATGCCGAAGGACGGCTCGGTCACCGTCACCGACCGCACCCTCGACTACTCGACGCTCGGGCTGTGGGGCCCGAAGGCGCCGGCGCTGCTCGCCGAGCTGACCGACGCCGACCTGTCACACGAGGGCTCGCCGTACGGCGGCATCGTCAAGGTGCAGCTGAACGTGGCCACCGACGGCGGTACCCAACTGATCGACGCGGCCCTGTTCCGGATCTCCTACGTCGGCGACAGCGGCTGGGAGATCTACGTCGACTGGGACGACGCCCCCAAGCTGTGGGACGCACTGATGCACCACGGCCGTGACGCGTACGGCCTGCGCCCGACGGGCGGCGGCGTGTACGGCTCGTCGGGCCGGATCGAGAAGGGCTACCGCTTGCAGGGCGCCGAGCTCGAGAGCGAGTACAACCCGCTCGAGGCCGGCCTCGACCGCCCCAAGGTGAAGTCGGCCGACTTCATCGGCAAGGAGGCCTACCTGGCCGCCCGCGAGGCCGGCGACCCCGAGGTGCTCATGTGCTGCCTCACCGTCGACGACGACCACGACAGCCAGGGCCGCCGCCGGTTCTTCCAGGGCGGCAACGAGCCGATCATGGATCTCGACGGCAACGTCATCTTCGACAGCCACGGACGCGTGTCTCGGGTCACCTCGGCCACCTATGGCCCGTCGGTCGGCCAGCAGATCCTGATGGCCTACCTGCCACGCGAGCTGGCCGAGCCGGGCACGAAGCTCCAGGCGATGTACTGGAACGAGCGCTACCCGGTCACCGTCGTCGGCACCGACGGCCCGTTCGACCCCGACAACACCCGCCTCAAGCCATGACCTGTCATCGGGGGTCAGGCACATGTCGCAAGGTGGGAGACTGACATGCGGATCTGCGTCTGTGTGAAACGGGTGCCGGCGCCCGGTTCGAAGATCAACATCACCGCCGACGGACAGCAGGTCGACACGACCAACCTCGGGTTCACGACGAGCCCCCACGAGGAGTGCGCCGTCGAGGCGGCCGCGCAGCTCGTGGAGGAGCACGGCGGCGAGGCCACCGTGCTCACTCTCGGCCCGGCCGAGGCCGAGGAACAGCTCCGCTACGCCATCAGCGTCGGCATGCATCGAGGCGTGCTGCTCGCCACCGCCGACGGCGAATGGGACCCGCAGCGCACCGCCCGTGCCCTGACCACTGCGATCACCGAGCTCGAAGCCGTCGACGGCCCGTTCGACCTCATCCTGTTCGGCAACGAGTCAGCCGACGCCGGCGGGTTCCAGGTCGGCATCCGGGTCGCCCATGCGCTCGGCCGGCCGATGGTGAACGGGGCGAAGGGTCTGTCGGTCGCCGACGGCGCAGCCTCGGTCGAGCGCGAGGCCGACGCCGGGCGCGAGACCTACTCGCTGCCGCTCCCGGCCGTGGTCGGCGTGAAGGAGGGCGTCAACCTGCCCCGCTACCCGACGATGCGCGGCCGTCTCGCCTCGAAGAAGGCCGAGGTCGCATCGAACCAGCCGTCCGCGGACGCCGGCGGGCTCGCGGAGCAAGTCTTGAAGTCGCCGCCCGAACGCACGTCGCAGACGATCGTGCTCGGCACCGGGCCCGACGCCGCTCCTGCGGTGGTCGACGTCCTCGAGGAGCTGGGGGTGCTGTCGTGATCCTCGTCCTGATCGAACACGACCGCGGCTCGCTGGCGCCGGCCAGCCTCGAAGCCCTCACGGCGGCCCGTACGTTCGGCGACGCCGTCGAGGCGCTCACGATCGGTGACACCGCCGACGGCCTCGCTGCCGATCTCGAGGCATACGGCGTCACGGTCGTGCACCAGGCGCACGACGACGTCCTCGGCGACTACGGCCCCGAGGCGTGGGGCGAGGTCGTCGCCCAGGCCGTGCGGGCCCTCTCCCCCGCTGTCGTGCTCGCGACGGGCACCGACCGCGGCAACGAGGTGCTCGCCCAGGCAGCTGCCCGGCTCGACCTGCCGTTCGCCGCCAACGCGATCGAGCTCCGCGGCTCGGCCGACGCCGACACGCTCGACATGACCCGCGTCCGCTGGGGCGGATCGCTGCTCGAGGACGCGTCGCTGACGGCCCCGACGAAGCTCGTCACCGTCGCCCACCACGCCGTCGACGCGGCGCCGGCCGACACGCCCGGCGCGGCCACGCCGTCGCTGCTCGCCGTCGAGATCGACCCCTCGCTCGCCCGCACCGTGGTGAGCGGCCGCGTCGAGCGCGAGGCCGGCGTCACCCTCGCCACCGCACCGGTGGTGGTCGGCGGTGGCCGTGGCGTCGGCTCGGCCGACGGCTTCGCGCCGCTGCAGGAACTCGCGGATGAGCTCGGCGGCGTCGTCGGCTGCTCCCGTGCCGTCACCAACAACGGCTGGCGCAACCACACCGACCAGGTCGGCCAGACCGGCACCCGGATCGCTCCCGACGTCTACTTCGCCTGCGGCATCTCGGGCGCGATCCAGCACTGGGTCGGTGCGATGGCGAGCAAGCACATCATCGCGATCAACACCGACCAGCAGGCCAACATGGTCACCAAGGCGGGCCACGCCGTGATCGGCGACCTCCACGAGGTCGTCCCGGCGATCACCGCCGAGATCCGCCGCCGCAAGAGCGCCTGAAGAACCGCCGACAACACCGTCGGCCATCGACGAGAATGACGACGTGACCGCGTTCGACGTCCGTCCTGCGACCGCTGACGACATCCCCGCGCTGCAGGCCGTCGCCGTCGCCGCGAACCGACGATTCCGCGACCACGACGATCCGCGGATCTCGGAGCGAGCCGACGATCCGCCGTACGGCACCGACGCACTCACCCGCGCCATCGGCGACGACCGCGTCTGGGTCGCGGTCGACGACCGCAGTGATGCCGACGGCGACGTGATCGGGTTCAGTGTCGGCTGGGCCTTCGACGGTGAGGCACACCTCGACGAGGTAGCGGTACATCCCGAGCACGGCCGCCGTGGCGTCGGACGAGCGCTCATCGACGCGGTGATCGAGTGGGCGCTCGACCGCGGCCTCCCCTCGATCACGCTCACGACCTACCGCGACGTGCCGTGGAACCGGCCGTACTACGAGCGTCTGGGGTTCACCGTCGTCGAACCGCTCTCCGAACCGCTCCAGCGATTGATCGACCACCAGGCCCAGTGGGGGCTGATCCCCGAGCTCCGCGTCGTCATGCGTCGTACGCTCGACCGCCCCGCCTGATCGACGAGCGCCCTCGGGCGGTACCGTCGTCGGATGGCGACCGAGATCGACAAGGACCGCGCGGCCGAGTTCATGGAGGAGATGCGCGTCATCCTGAACCACGGGATGGCCGCCACCATGATCGGGATCGGCCACCGGGTCGGCCTGTTCGACGCGATGGCGACGTTCGACGGGGCCGGTGCGACGACGCACGAGATCGCCCACGCCGCCGGTCTCGACGAGCGCTACGCGCGCGAGTGGCTGAACACGATGACCACGGCCGGCATCGTCACCTACGACGGTCGCACCGACACGTACCGGCTGCCGCCCGAGCATGCGGCGTGCACCACACGCGCGGCCGGGCTCGCCAACATGGCGAGCTACGCCCAGTACATCTCGCTGTGCGCGTCCGTCGAGGACGAACTCGTCGAGTGCTTCAAGCACGGCGGCGGCGTGCCGTACACCTCCTACGATCGGTTCCACGCCGTGATGGCCGAGTCGAGCGGGAAGCGCTTCGACGCACTCCTCGCCAAGGTCGTGCTGCCGATGGTGCCCGGCATCGTCGACCAACTGCGTGAGGGGATCCGGGTCGCCGACATCGGCACCGGCCAGGGCCACGCCATCAACGTGATGGCCAAGGCGTTCCCGAGCTCGCACTTCGTCGGGATCGACTTCTCCGACGGCGCCCTCGACATCGGTCGGGCCGAGGCGGCCGAGTGGGGTCTCGACAACGCCGAGTTCGTCGCCGCCGACGCCGCCAAGCTCACCGGCGACGAGCAGTACGACTTCATCACCACCTTCGACGCCGTGCACGACCAGGCGCACCCGCAGGACATGGTCGACGGCATCTACCGCTCCCTCAAGCCGGGCGGGTACTGGCTGTGCGTCGACATCCGGGCGTCGAGCCATGTCGGCGAGAACATGGACCATCCGATGGGCACGTTCATGTACGCGGTGTCGTGCCAGCACTGCATGACGGTGTCGCTCGCCTACGAGGGCGAGGGCCTCGGCGCCATGTGGGGTGTCCAGAAGGCCAAGGAGATCTTCGCCGCCGCCGGCTTCACCGACGTCGCCGTGAAGACGCTCGACTTCGACCCGACGAACAACTACTACATCTGCCGCAAGCCCGACTGACCTGCGACGGTCGTGCCAGGCACGCCCCATTACCCGCCGGCGGCCGGCGCCGGCTTCGACTGTGCCTCCATGGCGTCGCTGAGGCCGGCTCGGGCACGCAGCGGACGCTCGGGCAACAGCAACGACACCACGAACCCGGCGGCCATGATGCCGGCGCACACCAGATAGACGCGGCCGACGCCGATCGCCACGCTCTCGATCACCGCCTCGCGTTGCAGGAGCGGTAGGGCCTCGATCTCGTCCGGTGAGCGGATCAGATCGCCCGCCTGCGCGGCCGTCACGTCGATCCGGGCCGGGATCTCGCTGCGGATCGACGCATTGAGGATCGTGCCGAACACGGCCAGGCCGATCGACCCACCGAGCGACCGGAAGAACATGATCGTCGACGTCACGACCCCGAGGTCGCCGAACTCGACGGCGTTCTGGGCGACGATCGACGAGGTCGTGAAGACCGACGCCATCCCGAACCCCATCGCGATCATCGGGATGACGAGCGTGACGTACGACGTCGTGCCCGAGATCTGCGACACGACGAGCAACCCGGCGATCGACGACGCCATCCCGAGGATCGGCCACGGCTTGCACAGCCCCGTGCGTGCGATGAGTCGGCCGACGCCGAACGTGCCGAGCGTGACGCCGATCATCTGGGGCAGCATCCGCAGCCCGGACTCGGTCGGCGACACGAACATCGAGTCCTGGAAGTAGAGCGGGAGGAACTGGCCGGCGCCATACGCGATGGTGCCGGCGGCCATGCCGATCAGCGTCGCGGTCACGACGGCACGGTCGTCGAACAGCCGGAGCGGGATGATCGGCTCGTCGGCCCGTCGCTCGACGGCGATGAACGCCGCCGTCGACAGCACCGAGACGACGAACAGCGCGACGACGTGCGACTGGCCCCACCCGTGCTGTCCCTCCTCGAGGCCGACCATCAGACAGCCGATCGCGAGCGACAGCAGCCCGGCACCCCACCAGTCGAGCCGCGCCCGCCGGCGCGGGAACGGCAGCTGCAGCGCGTGGTGTGCCACACCGATCGCGACCAGCCCGAGCGGCACGTTGATCCAGAAGATCCACCGCCAGTCGTAGTGATCGATGATGAACCCGCCGACGACCGGACCGAGCAAGGCGGCACCGACGAACGCCAGGGTGAAGTAGCCGATGTACCGACCCCGCTCGCGCGGCGGCAGGATGTCGCCGAGGATCGCGAACGACAACGCCTGGATCGCGCCGCCACCGAGGCCCTGCAGGGCCCGGAACGCGATCAGCTGCCCCATCGACTGCGCGAACCCGCACAGGAGCGAGCCCAGCACGAACACCCCGAACGTCGCCTGGAACACGGTGCGGCGCCCGAACAGGTCGCTCAGCTTGCCGAGCAACGGCGTGCCGATCGCGGCGGTGACGATGTAGGCGGTGCCGACCCAGGCGAAGCTCTCGAACGCCTGGAACTCGCCGACGATCGTCGGGAGCGCCGTCGAGATGATCGACACTTCCATCGTCGCGAGCAGCACCGCCAGCATCAAGCTGCCGAGCACGAGCCAGAGGTGCCGGTTGGTGAAGCCCGGTACGGTCGACGCGGTCACGCCAGCAACGTACGCCGACCCTGCGGATCGTCGCGAGTCAGGCTGGAACGGGTCGTGCCTGGCACTCCCCGTTACACGTGGGCGTCGGGGGCGATGGTGGGCGGTGCCGCGTTCAGCGCATCGCGAGCGAAGCCGGCTGCCTGCTTGTACCGCTCCATGAACGCTTCGCGCTCGACGCGTGGGATGACGTCGTCGATGTCGTCGAACTCGCCGCCGCACCGCTCGTCGACCATGCCGAGCAGCGCGATCGGCCCGGCACCACGATTCCGCAGGATGAGCTCGTTCATCGTCGCGAGCAACTCGTCCTGGTACGCCTCGAGCGCGACCGGGGTCACCCCGTGCTCGACGAGCTTCGACCCGAGGATGCGGGTGTCGACGATCGCCTGGGAGGCACCGTTCGACCCCGTCGGATACATGACGTGGGCGGCGTCGCCGCACAGCGCGACCCGGCCGTCGACCCAGTGGTCGACCGGGTCGCGGTCGACCATCGGGAACTCCCACGCGCGCTCTGCGCTGCGGATGAACGCCGGCACGTCGAGCCAGTCGAACTGCCAGTCCTCGAAGTCGGGCAGGAAGGTGTCGATGGGCACCTCGTTGTTCCAGTTCGAGTCGATGGTGCGCACGGCAGTGTCGAAGGTCAGCTCGGCGATCCAGTTCTGCAGCTGGAGCCCGGTGGCGGGGTCGGCCTCACCGATCGGGTAGTGGACGAACCGGTGCGGCATCGTGCCCGCCAGCACGAACGAGGCGCCCGTGCGGATCGGCGGGCCGTACCCCGTGCCCCGCCACATGATCGCACCGCCCCATTGCACCGGGCCCTGGTCGGGATGCATGTGCTGACGCACGGCCGAGTTGATGCCGTCGCAGGCGACGAGCAGGGATCCGTCGACGGTCTCGGTGGTGCCGTCGCGGCGGTCGACGGTGATGCGCACACCGTCGGCGTCCTGCTCGTAGCCGACCACCCGGCGCGACGTGACCACGGCGTCGGCACCGAGCCGCTCGACGACCGTGCGGTGCAGCAGCATCTGGAGCTCGCCACGGTGCACCGAGTACTGAGGCCACTGGTAGCCGGCAGCAAGGCCGCGCGGCTCGCTCCAGACGTCCTTGCCGTTGCGGGCGGCGAGGGCCCACTCCTTGGCCGAGATGCCGATCGCCGGCAGCGCGTCCTCGAGCCCGAGGTCGTACAGCTCTCGCACGGCGTTC
>JAUHYJ010000088.1 GCA_030425785.1 Acidimicrobiia bacterium
CCACTGCGCGGCCATACCGACGCCGACGATGATGGCGAGGGTCGGTCCGATGGCGGACTCGGTGGCTGCGAGCAGGGCAGTCATGACGATGCGAAAGGCGAATGGACAACGGCGAGCTCAGCACCTGCCGAGCTCGCCGTTGCTCCTGTTCTAGCCGATCTCCGCAGGTGTTTCACACAGCAACGCGGGTCAGTGGACGCGGACGTGGGTCTCGTCCATCGAGTGGTCGTGCTCGACCGCGCCCGGCAGGACGATGAGTGTGCCGATCACCGCGGCGACGAGCGACGCGGTGAGGACACCGAGGCGGGCCTCGGTGCCGACGCCCTCCTCGCCGAACGCCAACTCGGTGACGAACAGCGAGACGGTGAAGCCGATGCCGGCCAGCGCACCGGCGCCGACCACGTAGCGGGTCGTCACTCCGGCGGGCAGTCTGCCGACCCCGGTGGCGACGGCGGCGAGGGTTGCGAGCGAGACACCGACGGTCTTGCCGATGACGAGCCCGAGCACCACGCCCCACGTGACCGAATTCGTCATCGCGTCGCTCAACTCGGACGCGGGGATCCGGATACCGGCATTGGCGAGTGCGAACACCGGCACGACGAGGAAGGCCGAGTACGGATGCAGCTTGTGCTCGAGCCATTCGACGACCGAGACCGAGTCACGGGCCTGGCGGGTGACCCGCTGGACCGCTTCGATGCTGGGGCTGAGGTGGAGTTCCTCGGCGTCGATGAGGGTCGGCATCCGCACCGGCCGCACGGGTGCGAGCATGCCGAACGCGACGCCGGCGAGGGTCGGGTGGATGTTGGCTTCGTGCAGGGCGAACCAGCAGACGACGCCGAGGGCGACGAAGAGTGCGACGGCGCTCAGCCAGCGCCGGATGATGACCGCCGCCGCGAACGCGCCGAGCGCGAGCGCCAGCCAACCGAACGACACCCCTTCGGAGTAGAAGACGGCGATCACGAGGATCGCGCCGATGTCGTCGACGATCGCCAGCGCCAGCAGGAAGAGCTTGAGCCACGACGGCGCGCGCTTGCCGAGGAGGGCGACGACGCCCATGACGATGGCGATGTCGGTCGCCATCGGGATGCCCCAGCCGTCGGCCCCGGCACCGCCGGAGTTCAAGACGGCGTAGATCGCCGCCGGCACCACCATGCCGCCGATGGCCGCGATGATCGGGAGGGCCGCCTGACGGGGGTCGTTGAGCTCTCCGTCGGTGATCTCGCGCTTGATCTCGAGCCCGACGACGACGAAGAACAGCGCCATCGCGCCGTCGTTGACCCATTCCTTGAGGGTGAGATCGAGGTGGAAGCTGCCGAGTTCGACCGCGGCATGGGTCGACCACAGGTCGAAGTAGCCGTCGGAGAACGGGCTGTTCGCCCAGATCAACGCCAATGTCGCCGCCCCGACGATCAACAGCCCGGCGGTGGCCTCCTTGTGCAGGAAGTCCTGGAACGGACGGATCAGCTTCTGGTTCACCGTCTGCACGATCGGTGGCGGTGTCGTCTGGGTCACGGCCGACAAGTATCGCAGCCGGGCGTGTGATTTCGTCGCGAACGGACGGGCTCGCCAGGACGAGTACCGTCGGTGCTCATGCCGAGCCGAATGACCCGTGTGACGTTCCCCGGCAGCCTGGGCGATGAGCTCGCGGCCCGCCTCGACATTCCGGCCGGTCCGCCGAGGGCGTATGCCCTGTTCGCGCACTGCTTCACGTGCAGCAAGGATCTCCGGGCGGCGTCGCGGATCGCGGCGACGCTCACCGACCTCGGGTACGCCGTGCTCCGGTTCGACTTCACCGGGCTCGGCGCGAGTGGGGGCGAGTTCGCGAACACGAACTTCTCGTCGAACGTCGACGACCTCGTCGCCGCGGCCGCCTACCTGCGTGCGGAGCACGGCGCACCGCAGCTCCTCGTCGGCCATTCGCTCGGCGGTGCGGCATCGATCGTCGCCGCGGGCCGCATCTCCGAGGCCCGTGCGGTCGCCACGCTCGGCGCCCCGTCCGACCCCAGCCACGTCGCCCACCTGTTCGCCGGTGAGTTGGAGGCGATCGAGAGCGAGGGCGCCGCCGAGATCGAGTTGCTCGGCCGCCGCTTCACGATCACGCGCCAGTTCGTCGACGACCTGCGCACCGGCGCCGTGCTGTCGGCAGCTGCCGAGCTACGCGCCGCGCTCTTGGTGATGCACTCGCCGATCGACAACCTCGTCGGTGTCCAGCACGCGGCGATGCTCTACCAGGCAGCGCGCCACCCGAAGAGCTTCGTCGCGCTCGACGGGGCCGACCACCTGCTGGCGGACCATGCCGATGCCGCGTACGCGGCGTCGATCATCGGCGCCTGGGCGCAGCGCTACCTCGACGACGAGAGCGGCGCGACGGCAGCCCCGGCACCGACCGCACAGGTCGTGGTGGCCGAGACGACGCAGGGCGCGTTCTTGAACCATGTCGTCACCGGCCACCACCGGTTCCTGGCCGACGAGCCCGAATCGGTCGGCGGCTTCGACGCCGGCCCGAGCCCCTACGACCTGCTCGCCGCGGCCCTCGGCGCCTGCACGTCCATGACGCTGCGGATGTACGCGGACCGCAAGCAGCTGCCGCTCGATCGGGTGACGGTCGAGGTCGACCACGACAAGGTGCACATCGACGACGCCGGCATGGTCGACGAGTCGACGCCGGGCCGGATCGACCGGTTCCGGCGCGTCGTCCACGTCGAGGGCGACCTCGACGACGATCAGCGCGCCAGCCTGCTGCGTATCGCCGACCGCTGCCCCGTCCACCGCACCCTCGAGGCGACCTCGCACATCACCACCGAGCTGGCCTGACACGCGCCCGCAGCTCCACCGTCTGGGGTCGTTCGGCGATCGGACGTTCGGCGTGGCGGATGGTGCGCCCGTCGTGACCTCAGGCACCGAGACTGGCCGTCGGCCGCCGGTACCGCACCGAGGCCGGTTCCGATGGGCGGGTGAGTGCGCCGTAGATTGGCGCAGCGGCGATCGTGGGAGGGGTCCGACATGCACGACCAAGCGGGCAGAGGCCTCGGCGGGGTGGCGATCCGATGACGCCGGAGCTGTCGTTGAGCCTGTTCCCGGTGCCCGGCACCGCCGGGACCATGGCTGCCGAGCTCGAGGCGGCCGGGTGGGACGGCCTGTTCATGACCGACACCCAGAACCTCACCGCCGAGGTGTACGCGTCGCTGGGGGTCGCCGCGGCGTCGACCGAGCGCGTGCTGCTCGGCACCGGTGTCACGAACCCCGTCACCCGGCACCCGGCCGTCACCGCCTCGGCGATCGCCACGGTGCACGCGGCGTCGGGTGGCCGAGCGGTGCTCGGGATCGGGCGTGGTGACTCGTCGCTCGGGTTCCTCGGGCGCAGGCCGGCGCCGGTGACTGCGCTGGAGGAGTACCTCGTGCGCGTGCGCGGCTACCTGCACGGCGAGGAGGTCGATCTCGGCGATGCCGTCAGCCGCAACGTCTGGATCGCCGACACCGGGCTGCCCCCGGTCTCGATCGACGTCGCCGCCACCGGACCCAAGGTGATCGCGGTCGCGGCCCGACGGGCCGACCGCGTCACGTTCGCCGTCGGCGCCGACCCGCAGCGCATCCGTGACTCGATCGCGATCGTGCGCGCGGAACGAGCAGCCGCGGGCCTCGATCCGACGGGGATCTCGGTCGGCGCCTACGTCAACGTGGCGGTGCATCCCGACCTCGCGGTCGCTCGTGAGGTGGTGCGAGGCGTCACTGCGGTCTTCGCCCACTTCTCGAGCATGGCGGGCGCACCACCGGCCGACGGCGACGGCGCGGTGCTCGACGACATCGACACGCAGTACGAGATGGCGGAACACGCACGGTCCGACGCCGTCCACGCCACGTCGATGCCCGACGAGTTCATCGACCGCTTCGCCGTCGTCGGCCCCGCCGAGCACTGCGTCGCCCGCCTCTCCGAGCTGATCGACGCCGGCGTCGAGCGGATCGTCGTCGTGCCGGGCATCCACGGCCCGATCACCGGCGACCTCGCCGAGAGCATGCGGGCGCTGGCGACCGACGTGCTCCCGGCGCTCCGCTGACCGCGCTGCCTCCGACCGAACCGGGCGGCACGGAGCAGCGACGAGGCCGGCGTCAGGCGATCGCCGTCTGCTCGGTCGTCGTCAACTCGGTGTGGCTCGCGGCGGTGCGGCCCTCACGACGGCGAACCAGCGCAGCGTTCAGCTCGGCGCCGAACAGGCTGATCAGGGCGTGGAGTGACAGCCACGACAGCAGCGCCAACACGCCGGCGAAGCTGCCGTACGTCTCGGCGCTCTTCAGCATCTCGGTCGTCAGGTACGAGCCCAGCACCTGGAGCAGGGTGTAGAGCGCGGCCGTGAACACCGTGCCCGGCCAGATCATCCTCCAGGACGTCTCGGCCGAGGTCAGGAACCGGTACATCGTCCCGACGACCGCGGCGTTGATGACGAACACCCCACCGACGGCGAGGACGGAACCGATCAGGGGCAGCCCGGCCTGGCTGACGATCGTCGCCAACGCCACGTTGGCGATCTGCGAACCGCCGATCGCGGCGAGCCCGACGAGCGCCCGCAACCGCTGCTTCGGCATGCCGGCCCGATCCGGGACGGGGATCTCCCACGTGTCGTCGAATGCGGTCTGGACACCGACGAACGCCTTCATCGATCCCCACAACGCCGCTGCGAGCCCGATGATCAGCGCGGTCCAGCTGCCGCTGATGGCGCCGTTGGCGGCGAGTTCCTTGCCGATGAACGGCACCGACTCGACCGCGGAGCCGATCAGTTCGTCCTGCCACTCCGGCTTGGACTCGAGGACGAACCCGAGGATCGTCGTCGCGGCCAGGAACAGCGGGAACAGGGTCAGGAAGCCGTAGTAGGTGAGCAGCGCGGCGTTCCGACCGGTGAGATGCAGCCGGAAGCCGTCGAGCAGCTCGACCACCACGTCGACCACCGCCGAGTTCGACGTCCATGCCATCCGTCCGTTCTACCGCATCCGCGCCGCCGGCCGGTCGAGAACGCGCGTCACAACGTCCAGTCGATCGGGTCCTGTCCGTGGGCGGCGAGGGCGGCGTTCGCGGTGCTGAACGGACGGCTGCCGAAGAAGCCGCGATGTGCCGACAACGGCGACGGGTGCGGCGACTCGATGATCGTGTGACGGGAGGTGTCGAGCAGTTGGCGCTTCTTGCGGGCGGAACTGCCCCACAGGATGAACACGACATGGTCGTCCTTGGCCCCGACCGTCCGGATCACCTGATCGGTGAACGTCTCCCACCCCTTGCCCTGGTGCGACCCGGCGTCACCGGCCCGCACCGTCAGCGTCGCGTTCAGCAACAGCACGCCCTGGCGGGCCCACGGCTCGAGATTGCCGTGGTCGGGGATCGGCACACCGACGTCGGCGTGCAGCTCTTGGTGGATGTTCGCGAGCGACGGCGGCACGCGCACGCCGGGACGCACCGAGAAGCACAGCCCGTGCGCCTGCCCAGGGCCGTGGTACGGGTCCTGCCCGAGGATCATGACCCGCGTGTCCGCGTACGACGTCAGGTGGAGCGCGGCGAAGACGTCGTCGTGGGGCGGGTAGATCGTGCGGTTGGCACGCTCGGCCGCGACGAACTGCTGCAGCTCGTGCCAGTACGGCTTGTTGAACTCACCCCGCAGGATCGGATTCCAGTCGGTCGTCGCCATCGAGCCCTCCTCCGCCCGCCATCTCTAACATGCCTGACATGTTCGGTCACCTGCCCCGGGCGCGTCTCGCGACCCTGCCGACCCCGCTCGAGCGCGGGCCCGAGCTGCCGGGCGGGGTGCGCCTCTGGATGAAGCGCGACGACCTCACCGGGCTCGGGATGGGCGGCAACAAGGCCCGCAAGCTCGAGTTCCTGTGCGGCGCGGCCATCGCGCAGGGTGCGCGATCGCTCGTCACGGTCGGTGCCGCCCAGTCGAACCACTGCCGGATGACGGCTGCGGCCGGCGCCGTGCTCGGGCTCGAGGTGCATCTCGTCCTGTCCGGCGACGAGCCGCATGCCGCCACCGGCAATCAGCTGCTGTCGCGCCTGTTCGGCGCCCAGCTCCACTTCACCGGCGCGGAGGAGAGCCACTGGGGCGAGCTCGAGATCGCCCGCGAGTCGCTCACCGACGAGCTGACCGAGGCCGGCGCCGCCCCGTACGCCATCCCGATCGGCGGCTCGACCGCGACCGGCGCCGCGGGCTACGCGCACGCGCTGGCGGAGCTGCTCGACCAGTGCGATGCCGTGGGCGTCCAGCCCGCCGCCATCGTCCACACGACGTCGAGCGGTGGCACCCACGCCGGGCTCGTCGCCGGGCGGGCGATCCTGGCGGCGCGCGGTCGGGCGGTGCCCGAGATCGTGGCGGTCGGCGTCGCCAAGGGCGTCAACATGGGCATGCCCGACGTCGCCGACCTGGCGGCCGACACCGTCGAACTGCTCGGCGGCGACCGCTCGCTCGTCGACCGCGCCGACGTCCACCTCGATCCGAACTGGATCGGCGACGACTACGCAGTACCGACCCGAGCCGGCGACGCCGCCATCCACTGGGCGGCGCGACACGGCGGCTGGGTGCTCGATCGCGTCTACAGCGGCAAGGGGTTCGCCGGCCTCGTCGGCAACGCCGAATCCGGTCGATGGCCCGCCGGCTCGAACGTCGTGTTCATCCACACCGGCGGCATGCCGAGCCTGTTCGCCCCCGGCGGCGCGCCGCCCGAGCGCTGACCCGACGCGTCAGTTGCCGCTGACCGGACGCCGTCAGTTGCTGCTGTCGCGCCAGGCGAGCATCGCCTCGACGGCGGTCATGTCGTAGTCGGGGCCGCCGGTGCCGATGGTGAACAGGCTGGCGCCGAGCTCGCGCAGGGGAGCCGCCGCGGCAGGGTCGTCGCACTCGACCGAGATCTCGATCTCGCCCGTGTCGCGGCCGACGGCCTGGCCGTGTTCGGCGAGGATGCCGAGCTTGCGTTCGAGGGTCGCGGCGTCGGAGAAGCTGTGCCAGATGTCGGCGTGCCGGGCCACCATGCGCAGCGTCTTGCGCTCGCCGCCGCCACCGATCAGGACGGGGATCTTCCGCGTCGGCGGCGGGTTGAGCGCAGCCCAGCGGGCCTCGATCCGTGGCAGCGCGTCTGCCAGATCGGCGAGGCGCGACCCCGCGGTGCCGAACTCGTAGCCGTACTCGGTGTAGTCGCGCTCGAACCAGCCGGCACCGGTGCCGAAGATGAACCGGCCGCCCGAGATGTGGTCGATGGTGCGGGCCATATCGGCCTGCAGGTCGGGGTTGCGGTAGCTGTTGCAGTTGACGAGCGCGCCGAACTCGACCCGGCTCGTCTGCTCGGCCATCGCCGCGAGCAGCGTCCACGATTCGAAGTGCGGACCGTCGGCCTCGCCGTACAGCGGGAAGAAGTGGTCCCAGTTGAAGATGACGTCGACCCCGATCGCTTCGGCGCGGGCGACGGCGTCGCGGAACTGGTCGTAGGTCGCCTGCTGGGGATGGAGCTGGACGGCGATGCGGATGGGGCGAGTCGGTCGGTCGGCCATGCGATCACCCTACGACCGGCTCTCACGTCCCGGCTTCACGTCCGGCCCCGCCACCAAGCTTCACGACCGGCCTTCGACGCGACGTTCGGGGTCCGATCGGCGTCCGTACCGGGCGTCGCCGGCCGCAGGGTTAGCGTGACGACCATGAGCGAGATCCTCGATGTCGACCTGCTGGCGTTCGAGAGCAGCACCGGACCGGCCCGACGCGCCGTCGTCGACGGGGTCACCCGGAGTCTCGCGACCGGCTTCGTGTACACCCGCCACGACCTGAGCGACGACCTCCTCGACACCGCCTACGGCATGCTGCGTGAGTTCTTCTCGAAGCCGGTCGAGGACAAGCAGCAGGCGACCGTCGAGGGCGCCGCCGGCCAGACCGGGTACACCGGCCTGCTCGTCGAGACCGCGGCCAACAGCGACCATCCCGACTGGAAGGAGATGCTCAACTGGGCGCGAGAGCTTCCGGCCGGGCATCCGCTCAAGCGGAACCATCCGCAGGCCTACCCGGACCAGGTGCTGCCCGAGATGGTCGTGCCCGGCATCACCGACGTGCTGTACCGGTTCCACGACGCGATCTTCGACCTGCAGCGCCGCTTCCTCCGTGTCATCGCGGAAGGGATCGGCTGCCACGAGTCGTTCTTCGACGACATGGTGACGGACGGCCCGACGCTCACCCGTGCGATCCGGTACCCACCGATGGGCGACGTCCCCGACGAGGGGCACGTCTGGGCCGGCGCCCACGGCGACATCAACCTGATCACCGCACTGCCACGCGCGACCGCACCGGGTCTCCAGGTGATGGTCGACGACGAATGGGTCGACGCCGTCCCGCCCGACGATCAGGTGATCATCAACACCGGGATCATGCTCGAGCGGCTGACCAACGGCACGATCCCGATCGGCTGGCACCGCGTCGTCGCCGCCCCGGGATACGAGGGTGAGCGCTACAGCGTCGTCCAGTTCTGCCATCCCCGTCCCTGGACCGTGCTGCAGCCGGTCCCCAGCTGTTGCACACCCGACCACCCGCAGCGCTTCAGCGCGATCACCGCCGCCGACGCACTCGCGGAGGTGCTCTACCAGATCAATCTGGTCGAGGACGCACGGCGCGTGGGCTGAACGTCATCGCCTCGGCATGACCGGCGCGAGCTCGGTCGCGGCGTCGGCGGCCTCGACGTAGCGCCGCCCGCTGACGTCGAACGGCAGACCCCACAGGTAGGGCGGCGCCGCGCCGGCCGCACCCGGCCCGTACGCGACGTTGGGCGCCCAGATGCACCCCTGCGGCGGCAGGATCAGCGCCGAGCGGCCGATCGCCGTCACCGTGCCGTCACGGTGCACCGTCCAACTCCCGTTCTGGAACGCGTCCTGCCGGCTGTCGCGCGGCGGGCGCTGGTCGCTCGGCTGCGACGGCACCGACCACGGGCCGATGGCGACGTGGCAGGCCTGGCGTCGCTGCGCGTCGAGCACGAGCCGGTCGGTGTCGAGCCGGACACCGTTCGCGTCGTAGCCGATGAGCCGGAGATGTGGCCAGACGCCGCCGGGATCGACCACGACGTGCCCGGGCATCGGGTCGCTGTTGCCCGCGAAGCCGATGATCTGGCCGGCGTACACCGAGGTGCCGATCCGGGCGAGGGCGGTCACCCGGTGGGCTTCGGCCGCGTCGCCGTCGTCGGTGCCGGGCGTGTCGTCGTTGAGGCTGCGGTACACGAACCGTCGCCCGTCCCGGGCGGTCAGGGTGATCGACACGCCGCCGGTGACCGGATCGCCGAGATCGACGGCGGTGATCACACCGTCGACGACGGCGAGCACCGGCTGGAGCTGGCTCGCGAAGATGAACGCCTCGGTGCCGGGCTCGCAGTCGTCGAGGTCGCACGGCAGCGGGGGACTGATCACGGTGTCTCCGAGCAGTGGGAAGGCGATCGGTTCGGGTTCGGGCTCGACCGTGCCCGGGTCGAAGATCGCCTCGCTCAGGTCAGTGCGGTCGACGGACGTGAGCACCGGTGGGATGCCGGAGATGAACCCGGGATCGGGCGGCAGTGCCTCGGTGTCGTAGTGGATCGGCGTGCCCGAGACCAGGCCCAACATGTCGAGCCACCGGTGCTGGTACTCGCGGACGGTGAGGCGGTTGCCGGCCTGGGGGAGCGGCACCTCGTCCATGAGCTTCGGATCGGTGGCGGCGCGCGGGTAGTACCAGATCACCGGCACCATCGACACGTCGTTCTTCCACGTGTCGAGGATCGCCTCGACGTGGGCGAGCGCCCGCTCGTCCTGGATGTGGG
>JAUHYJ010000761.1 GCA_030425785.1 Acidimicrobiia bacterium
ACGCCATCGACATAGACGGTGATGAAGCCGGTGTCGTCGAACGCCTCGCCGAGCAGCACCACACCGCTGTTGGCGATGGTCTGGTCGGGGCCGGTCCAGTTGACCGTCGAGGTCGCGCCCTGGTCACCCGGCGACGTGTCGATCTGCACGAAGCCGGCGCCCTCGGTCTCGGTGACCGTGACGTTGTAGGTCACTGCCGTCGCCGTGTCCGGGATCTGATCACCGTCCTGCTCGAGCGCGATCGGCACCGGGACGAAGAGCGGGTTCTCGCCCTCGGGGTCGTCCATGCCGACCTTGTCGGCGTCGTTGTCGTCGGCGTCGACCGGGTCACCGTCTTCGCGTGTGTCGAGCGTTCGATACGGAGCGATCGGGACGAACGACGATTCCGCGCCCGCCTCGGCTGCAGCCGGGAAGGCGGTCGGCGAGCTGCCGGCACCGGCGAGCGCGGTGCCGACGCCGAGTCCTCCGACGGCGAGACCGAGTGCGGCGAACGAAGCGTAGATCGGACGAGGCATTGTTTCCTTTCTGGGACCGGGATGGATGAGACGGTCCATGGAGCCCATACCCGACAGGGGCGAAGCTCATGCATGCACCGCCGATGCGCGGACCCGACGAGTTCGTCGAAGCCATGGTGATCGGACGTCGCCGAGGATCGACCCGCTCCCGGTTGTCGACGGGCGGACACGACGCGACCGCACCGGCGCGGTACGAATCGCTCGGTGGCGAGCGGAAGCCGCTCGGCGACCGTCAACTACCGCCGGCAGCTACGCGATCACCGACGGTGGGCGGTCGTCCGTGACGAAGGCGAGCTCTTGGACCGCTCGGGTCATCGCCACGTAGAGCAGACGGGCGCCACGGCTGGGGTCGGCGCCGTCGGCGTCGAGGATCTGGTGCGGGTTCACCACGACGACGCCGTCGAACTCGAGGCCCTTCACCGCCTCGGCGGTGAACAGCGGCACGTCGTCGTGGCCGAGTTCGTGGACGTGATCGACGGCGATCAACCCCGCATCGGCCAGCGCCGCCGACAGCGACTCGTGGAGCTCGGCCGGCGCCACGACGCCCGTGAGCTTGTGACGGTGCTTCACTGCGACGACGACCTGCGCCGTTGCAGCAGCCAGCCCATCCGATGACGCCGTGTGCCAAGCCGGCGGGTCGCCCTCGCCGCGGACCGAACGGCTCGCCGTCGCGTCGACCCCGGTGAGCGGCAACAACCGGTTCGCGACCTCGAGGATCGGTTCGGGGACGCGGTAGCCGATGGTGAGGTCGGCGATCTCACCGTCGAGGCCGGCACCGCTGCGGCCGGCACCCAAGTGTGCGAAGACGTCGGCCCAGCGCTCCTGACCGGCCGGGGTCGTCGACTGGGCCACGTCGCCGACCAGCGTGAGCGACCCGGCCGGTGTGCGCCGACCGATCACGCGCAGGGCGACCGCCGAGTGATCCTGCGCCTCGTCGACGACCACGTGCCCGTACGTGAACGGCGTGCCGTTCAGCAGGGTGTTCGCCTCGTCGACGAGGTACTGGTCGGCCGCCGTCCAGACTCGCTTCTTGCCGCGGGGACCGGGCAGGTACTTGTCGACGAGCGTCACCGGCTTCTGGGTCGGCCATGCCTTGTTGATCGCGGACTTGAGCGGACCGGCCTCGCTCCAGCGGTCGTCGCCGTTGCAGCGGCGGCGCAGCTCCTGTTGAGCGAGCACCCGCAGCCGCTCGCGCCGCTGGTTGATCGGCACGACGCCGCCCTTGGCCGCCTTGATCCACTGGGCGATCTGCGACGCCTCGAACACGTGGCGCCGCGCGCCGATCGGCACGACGACCTCGTCGTCCGGTGGCTGGATCGCGGCGAGCGCCCGTTCCTCGAGTTCGGCGAGTCGCTCGGGCGCCCCCTTCCACCGCGCCACCTCGGCGTCGTCGACACCGCCGAGCTCGACCTTCGGGATGCAGAGGTCGAGCGCCGTGCACTGGCGCACCGCCTTTTCGCCGAGCGACGGGAGCACGTTGGCGATGTA
>JAUHYJ010000089.1 GCA_030425785.1 Acidimicrobiia bacterium
CGGCTACGGCGAGGCGGGCGAGGCCGGCCGTGAGGCCGAACGCGATCTCGTCGCCCTCGCGGACGAGCTCGGGATCCTGCTGGCCGGACCCAACGGGCAGGGCGTCGTGTCGACACCTGCGAAGCTGTGCGCCCAGATCGTGGCGCCGTACCCACCGGCCGGCCGCATCGGCGTCGCGAGCCAGTCGGGCAACTTCGTGTCGAGCTTCTTGAACCTCTCCCGCGCGTCGGGCGTCGGGATCAGCCGCGCCGTGTCGGCGGGCAACGCTGCGGCCGTGTCGGTCGCCGACTATCTCGACTGGTACGCGCGCGACGAGGCGACGGCCGTCGGCCTCGCCTACATCGAGGGCATCGTCGACGGTGCCGGGCTGATGCGACGGCTCGGCGAGGCGGCGGCGCGCAAGCCGCTCGTCGTGCTGAAGGGCGGCTCGACCGCAGGTGGCGCCAAGGCGGCTGCGAGTCACACCGGTGCACTCGCTGCGGACGACAAGGTGTTCGACGGCGCCTGCCGGGCGAACGGCATCACGCGTGCCGCGAGCGTCGAAGCGGCGTTCGAGGCGGCGGCGACCTTCGCCACGCAGCCGGCCCCCGCCGGGCCGAACGTCGTGGTGCTCACCACCGCCGGCGGCTGGGGCGTCGTCACCGCCGACGCCATCACGCGCGACCCCGACCTGGTGCTGCTCGACCTCCCCGACGACCTACGCGACGCCATCGACGAGCACCTCCCGCCCCGTTGGAGCCGCAACAACCCGGTCGACTGCGCCGGCGGCGAGACGCGCGACACCATCCCGACCGTGATGGGGCTGATCGCCGAGCACCCGGACGTGCACGCGATCGTCTACCTCGGACTCGGCATCCAGTCGAACCAGGCCCGGATGATGCGCGAGGGACGCTTCCATCCCGACCACGGCCTCGAACGGATCGTCGAGTACCACGAGCGCCAGGACCGCCGCTTCGCCGAGGCGGCAGCCGAGCTCAGCGACTCGACCGGCAAGCCGATCCTGTGTGCCACCGAGCTCGCCGTCGCCGACCCCGACAACGCCGGCCCGGCCGCGGTGCGGGCGACCGGCCGTCTCGCCTATCCGAGCGGTGACCGGGCGGTGGCCGCGCTCGGTCACCTCTACCGCGACGCGCGTCACCGATCCCGTCGATGAACACACCCCGTCGCCCCGGTGCCGGCCCGCTCGTGGTGCTCACGATGCTGGCACTGATCCCGGCCGTGCTGCTCTGGGCCGTGTGGCGGTGGGCGGACGATCGTGCCGACGCCGCCGTCGACGCGGTCCCGGCGGCCATCGGCGACGTGCCGCCGACCGTCGCGGACGAGCCGTCACCGCAGCTGTTCACGAAGCTGCTGTCCATGCGGCGGTCGGCGAACGAGCTGTCGCGACGTCTCAACCTGACCCAGTTCACCGAGGCGACGCTCTCGATGGCGAGCGTGGTGAACGACTCGTCCTGCAACGCGATCTCCCTCGACGGCGAGTGGGTCGGCGGCGTGAACCCCGACACGATCGTGCTGCCGGCGAGTACCCAGAAGATCCTCGTGGCGGCGGTCGCGCTGGACGTGCTCGGGCCGGACCACCGCTACACGACGCGGCTGGTCGGCCCCGCACCGAGCGGCGGGGTCGTGAGTGGCGACGTGTATCTCGTCGGCGGTGGCGATCCGCTGCTGTCGGGCGAGTGGTACGCGGACAGCGGGCTCGATCGCTTCCCGGCGTTCAACATCACGTCGCTCGATCAACTCGCACGCAACCTGGCCGCAGCCGGGGTCACGCGCATCGACGGGGCGGTCGTGGGTGACGGGAGCCGCTACGACGACGAGTTCTACATCGATTCGTGGGGCGGCGACGTCGCCGGCATCGAAGCGGGCCCGTACGACGCGCTGCTCGTCAACGACGCCCGCGTCCAGGGCGACGACCAACGCGGCTCCGACCCGGCCGAGGCCGGGTCGCGTGAGTTCCTCCGGATCCTCACCGAGCAGGGCATCGTCGTGACGGGTGGCAACGGCACGGGGGTGGCACCCGCCGACGCCGGAGAGCTGGCCTCGATCGAGTCCGAGCCGCTCGCGGCGACGATCGAGGAGATGCTCACCAACAGCGACAACAACACCGCCGAGATGATGGTGAAGGAGATCGGGTTGGCGGCCGCCGGTGCCGGCACGCGGCAGGCGGGGCTCGACACCATCGCCTCGACGATCGCCGGCTGGGGCATCGACACCACCGGACTGGTGCTCGGCGACGGCAGCGGGCTCAGCCTCGACAACCGCATCTCGTGCACGACCATGCTCGGCGTCCTGCAGCACGCCACGTTCGACAGCCCGCTCGGTGCCGGCCTGCCGATCGCCGGGGAGACCGGCACCCTCAGCGAGATCTTCGTCGACACGGCGGTCGCAGGTCGCCTGCGTGGCAAGACGGGCACCCTCAACAACCCGCCCTTCGACCAGGACCCGCCGGCGGTCAAGGCGCTCGCCGGGTACCTGCCGGTCGACGGCGGTGGCGCCATCGAATACGTGCTGATCCTGAACGGCCCGACCATCAACGACCAGAGCGAATACCGGTCGATCTGGGCCGAGCTGGTGAACGTCCTGAACTCGTTCCCGGCCGTCGCCGGCCCCGCCGAACTCGGTCCGCGATGACCGTGTCCGCCGTGACCGTGTCCGCCTTGCCCGTGTCCGCGATTCACCTGCCCGGGATGCACCTGCCCGGCATGACCGAGCCCACGACGATCAGCGGCACGTGATGCGATCCCGCGACACGATCCCGCTCACGTCGCTGGTGGTGCTGGCACTGGTGCCGGTGCTGCTGCTCGGCGGCGCCTGGCAGTTCGCCGAGGCCAACGTGCCGCCTCCCACGACGACCACCACGACGACGATGCCACCGCCACCGGTCGACGAGCTGCGTACGGGCTTGTTCTCCTATCGCCGTCACCCCACCCCACTGGCCGAGCGCGCCGCCGAGGCCGAACGCGCCGAGCAGGAAGCCCATCTGGCCGACGACCTCGTCGCCGACGTCGATGCCTCGAGCTGTGTGGCGATCACCCGCGACGGGGTGCCGATCGTCGACGTCGATCCGCGCACGGCCGACGGTGGCGTGATCCCGGCGAGCAACATGAAGCTCGTCGTCGCCGCAGCGGCGCTCGAGGTGCTCGGCCCCGACCACCGCTTCCGCACCGAGCTCCGTTCGCTGCCGCCCGTCGACACGGTCGTACCCGGCGACGTCTATCTGATCGGCGGCGGCGACCCGGTCCTGGTGACGGCCGACCACGTCGACCCGTTGCGCTACCCGGCGGTCAACACGACCGTGCTCGACGCGCTCGCCGACCAGCTCGCGACCGTCGGCGTGACGCGCATCGACGGCGACGTCATCGGCGACGGCACCCGCTACGACGACGAGTTCAGGGTGCCGACCTGGGGCGACGGGATCACGAACGTCGACGCCGGTCCCTACGATGCGCTGCTCGTCAACGATGGCCTGATCGGGCCGGGGGACTACGGGCTGGTTCCCGCCCAGTCGGCGGCCACGATCATGTTCCGGCTGATCGAGGAGCGTGGCATCGATGTCGTCGGCAGCCGGCGTCACGACGCCACGCCCGACGATCCGGCGCTGACCACGCTGGCGATCATCGAGTCCGAACCGCTCACCGAGATCCTCGTCGAGCTCCTGCACACGAGCGACAACAACACCGCCGAGCTGCTGGTGAAGGAGATCGGGTTCGCCCGACGCGGCGAGGGCACACGCGCCGCCGGGCTCGCCGTGATCAACGAGGTGCTGCTGTCGTGGGGCGTGTCGATCGAACACGTCGTGCTCGACGACGGTTCGGGCCTCAGTCGGCTGAACCGGCTGACCTGCGACGCCTTGGTGGCCGTGCTCGACGCCGCTCCGCCCGAGCTCCTCGGCGTGCTCCCCGTCGCCGGTCGCGACGGCACGCTCGCCGAGCAGTTCATCGGCACGCCGGCCGAGGGCGAGCTCGTCGCGAAGACCGGCACGCTCACCGACGTGAAGGCCCTCACCGGGGTCCTCGACGGCGGCGACGACGAACCGATCGAGTTCGCCCTCGTCCTGAACGGCGACGGCGTCGACGATCCGGCGACCTATCTGCCGGTGTGGCTCGAACTGGTCGACACGATCGGACGCTACCCCGTCGTGGTCGAACCAGAACCCGACCGCTTCGCGCCCCGCTGACCTGCGACCCTCAGTACGCTCGGCGACATGGCCGTCCTCCCGATGTTCCCACTCGGCATGACGGTGCTGCCGGGGTCGGTCGTGCCGCTGCACGTGTTCGAGCCCCGCTACGTGCAGCTCGTGCACGATCTGCTCGCCGACGACGCGAACGAGCCCGAGTTCGGCATCGTCATGATCGAGCGGGGGTTCGAGGTCGGCGGCGGTGACATGCGCGCCGACGTCGGGACGGTCGCTCGGGTGATGGACATGCGAGCCGCGCCCGGGGGCCGGTATCTCGTCGCCGTGCGCGGCACCGAACGACTGCAGGTGGTCTCCTGGTTGCCCGACGATCCGTACCCGATGGCCGACGTCGACCTGTGGCCCGACGACGGGCCCGTCCCGGTCGACATCGACCGCACGGTGGCAGCCCTCCACGAGCGTGTCCGGTCGGTCAACCGGCTCGTCGTCGAGGTCGGCCAGGGCACGCCGCCGCCCGATTCGGAGATCTCGCCCGACCCGGTCATGGCCGTGTATCACCTCGCGGCGATGTCGCCGCTCGGTGCCGCCGATCGACACAAGCTCCTCACCGCGCCCGACCTGGCGACGCGGTGCGATCGCCTGTCGGCAGCCCTCGACGACGTCGAAGCTGTGCTCGAATTCCATCGCACGTGATAGAAACGGGGTATGGCCAGCGACCAGTCCACACCTCCGGCGCGGCACGACGACCCGTCCGTCGGCGAGGTGATCGAGTACGTCAAGACGTACGCCAAGCAGGAGACCGTCGATCCGCTCAAGCGGGCCGGACGGTACGTCGGCTTCGGCGCCGCCGGCGGCCTGCTCACGGGCCTCGGGGTCGCGCTCCTCGTCCTCGGTTTGCTCCGGCTGGTGCAGTCCGAGTGGGGTGACGTCTCGGGCGGGAAGTGGGCGTCGGTCGCGGCGTACGCCATCGCCTTCGTCGCCGCACTGATCCTGTTCGCGTTCTTCGCCTGGATGGCGAACCGCACGATCAACCGAACCATCCTCGGGAAGGAAGGCACGCCATGAGCACGACCGAGAAGATCTCGGCCAGCGACCTGCAGGGCAAGCTGCAGTCGTTCCAGGACGGCCTGCAGGAGCGTGCGAACGACAAGAAGAACACGGCACTGGCCGTGGGCGGCGGCCTCCTCGTGGTGATGCTGATCCTGTTCTTCCTGCTCGGCAAGCGTGCCGGCAAGAAGAAGACCACGCTCGTCGAGATCCGACGGATCTGACGTCGTATGGCGCTCGTCCCGCGCATGTTCCGCCCGTCGGTGATGATCCGGCGCAAGGCGTTGTACTCCGGCTTTCTCGGCAGCTCCACGATGTGGAAGGTCGTCGGCGTCGTCGTGTTCGGCCGCGGCTC
This sequence comes from Acidimicrobiia bacterium, assembly GCA_030425785.1. GTDB lineage: Bacteria > Actinomycetota > Acidimicrobiia > Acidimicrobiales > Ilumatobacteraceae > Ilumatobacter. The sequence goes on from JAUHYJ010000089.1 coordinate 5,538, forward strand.
GCTGAAGAAGTTCTTCGGGAAGCAACCCGAGGTGATCGACACGTCCTCGCTCGGGCCGGGTCGAGCGATGGAGCTGTTCACGGCCAAGCCGGTGACGCGCCGCCGACGCAAGCAGCTCGCGAAGTCGGGTGTCGCGCCGCCGACGCTCGACGAGCAGCGGGCGTTGTCGGCGTTGTGGGCCGAGCGGGCCGTCGCCGCCAAGTCGAAGGGCTGACGTGCTCGTCCGGCTCCGCCAGCCGAAGCGCGAGGTGACGATCGACGGTGCTCGCACCGTCAACCAGCTCCTCGACGAGCTCGACATGAACCGCGAGTCGTTCCTGGTGATCCGCAACGGCACACTGGTGCCCGGTGATGGACGCCTCGACGACGACGACACGATCGAGATCCGCCCGGTCGTGTCGGGCGGCTGATCTGTTGACGCGTTCGAGGTCGGTCGGGAGCGTGCGATGAGCGGGTCGAAGTGTCGCGTCTGCAAGGAGCCGGCGATCATCGACCTGCCGCGCCACAACGCCAACTTCTGCGCGGAGCACCTGCTGCAGCTGTGTCGGCGTCAGGTCGAGAAGGCGATCAAGGACCACGACATGCTCGCGCCCGACGATCGGGTGCTCGTGGCCGTCAGCGGTGGCAAGGACTCGCTCGCGGTGTGGGACATCCTGGTCGATCTCGGCTACCACGCCGACGGGCTGTACGTCGGCCTCGGCATCGGGGAGTACAGCGACACCAGCTACGAGCACACACAGGCCTTCGCCGCCGAGCGGGGCCTGTCGCTCCAGGTGATCGATCTGCGCGCCGAGTACGGCTACGACGTCCCGACCGCGGCCAAGGTGACCCGCCGCGTGCCGTGCTCGGCCTGTGGGCTGTCGAAGCGGCACCTGTTCGACCGGGCCGCGCTCGACGGCGGCTACGACGTGGTCGTCACCGGGCACAACCTCGACGACGAGGCCGCCGTGCTGTTCGGGAACACGCTGCGGTGGGACGTCGAGTACCTCTCGCGGCAGTACCCGGTCCTGCCGGCCCGCCACGGCTTTCCCAAGAAGGTCAAGCCGCTGATGCGCCTGACCGAGCGTGAGATGGCGGCGTGGTGCATCGTGCGCGGCATCGACTACCAGGTCGAGGAGTGTCCGATGGCGATCGGCAACAAGCACCTCGCCTACAAGGACGCGCTGAATGCGATCGAACGGCAGTCGCCCGGGTCGAAGGCGTCGTTCTACCTCGAGTTCGTCGACAAGATGGCGCCGATCCTGGCTGATCGAAGTCAGGCGGCGACCGGTGATCTGCACCGATGCGCGATCTGCGGCTCACCGACGACAGGTGACGAGTGTGCGTTCTGCCGGTTGCGCGAGCGCGTCGGCGGGCACGACCCCGTCCCGGTCGAACTCGTTCTGCACGGCAAGGCCCGCCGGGCCTATCTCGCCGGCCGACAAGGAGCTGAAGGATGAATCCGATCGCCGCGGGCGACCGCGTGATGCTGCTCGACGCGAAGAAGCGCCGATACCTGCTGAACCTGACCGAGGCAGGAGAGTTCCACACCCACGCCGGGTTCGTGCCCCATGCCGACATCATCGGGCAGCCCGAGGGCGCCGTCGTCACGTCAACCAAGGGTGCGGAGTACACCGTGCTGCGACCGACCCTCGAGGACTACGTGCTCGAGATGCCGCGCGGCGCCCAGGTGATCTACCCGAAGGACCTGGCGACGATCTGCATGATCGGCGACATCGGCCCCGGCAACCGTGTCTTCGAGACCGGCGTCGGGTCGGGTGCCATGTCGATGACGATGCTGCGGTACGGCGCGGACATCGTCGGGTACGAGGTGCGCGAGGACTTCGCCAATCGCGCGATCGCGAACGTGCGTGAGTTCCTGGGCGAGGGCGTGGTCGACCGCTACGACGTGCACATCGCCGACAGCTACGACGGGATCGACCCCGCGCACGGCCTCTTCGACCGGGCGGTGCTCGATCTGCCCGAACCGTGGCAGGTCATCCCGCATCTCGAAGCGGTGCTGGCACCCGGCGGCGTGTGCGTGGCGTACACCCCGTCGATCGTGCAGGCCCAGCAGGTCCGGCAGTGTCTGACGGGGCGCTGGATCGATGCCCGCACGATCGAGGTGCTCCACCGCGGCTGGCACATCAAGGACCAGGCGGTGCGTCCGGACCACCGGATGGTGGCCCACACCGCGTTCTTGACCGTGGCCCGGTTCCTCGGGCGGGGCAGTCGCGCGATGCGCGTCGATCAGAAGGTCGAACGCATCGGCCGGTGACGCCGACGGCGATCTCAGCGTGGGTGGCGCTCGAGGTGGCCGATCGAGCCGAGGGCGGCATCGCTCGGTGACGTGCCCGGCGCCAACCCGCCGATGGCGAGCTGTGCTCGTCGCACTGCCGTGCCGACGGCGTGCTGGGAGCGGGTGGCGGGCCGACGCCGGCCGATGGTGGGGACTCTGCGGCCGGTGCGGGCGCGACGGGTCACGGTGGTGGGGGTCCAGGGGGTGGTGATGTCGGTCATGACGTCAATCATCGGGGAACATTTCCCATGACACAATTGACACCTGTTTGTGTTTTGCATGACAGGATGTCATGATGGAGCCATGCAACTCGACGTCGAATCACTGCGGGCCTTCCTCGCCGTGCTCGATCACGGCGGCATGACCGCCGCGGCCGAGCGGTTGTACCTGACCCAGTCAGCGGTGAGCTGGAAGATCCGGCGGCTCGAGGAGCGGATCGAGCGGCCGTTGTTCCTGCGTGACGGGCGTGAGCTGCGTCCGACCCGGGTCGCGCTCGACCTCATTCCCGACGCGCGACAGATCGTGCAGACCCACGACCGAGCGGTGCGGCGTCTGGCGTCGGAGAAACTGGTGGGGACCGTGCGAGTCGGCTCGAACGAGGAGGTCGACGGCGAGCGGTTGCTGGCGCTGCTCGGACAGTTCTCGCAGACGCACCCCGGCGCATCGGTCGAGTTCGTCACCGCCGCGACCGAGCAACTGCTCCCGCAGCTCGAGCGGGGCGACCTCGACGTGGCGCTGATCCAGGTCGTCGACGGCGACCTCCGACCGGACGACACCGTGCTGTGGACCGAGCAGCTCGTCTGGGCGAGCTCGCGCCATTGGCGGTACGAGGAGGGCGTGGTCCCCCTGGTGACCTTCGGGGAGCGGTGCTTCTATCGACCGATGAGTGAGCCGATGCTCGACCGCGCCGGCATCGACTTCCAGGTCGCCGTCTCCGTCCCGAGCGAATCGGCGGTGCACGCCGCCGTCGAGGCGGGTCTCGGCGTCGCGGTCCTCGGCGAGTGGCATCTCGGTGGCGAGATCATCGAGTGGCCGCGTGCCGACGAAGTGGGGGTGCTCCCGCGCGTGCACCAGATCGCACGGACGGCGCCGGGCGACCCCGCGGCGGTCGCGGCCGCGCTGGTCGCGATCTTCGACGACGAGTTGCTCGGCCCCGACGCCGAGCTGCGCGCCGTGAGCTGATTCCGGGTCGGGCGCGCAACGGCCCGGCGCCGCTCGGTCGAGCGATGCCGGGCCGTCGTCAGGCGTTCAGCGGCCGATGCCGATCAGGGCTCGATGAAGATGCACTCGCCGGGGCACTCCTCGGCGGATTCCACGACGGCGTCGATCTGGCTGTCGGGGAACTCGGCGAGGCCCTCGGCGCCCTGGGGGTTGCCCTTTGCCTCGGCGAAGATCTTGTCGCCTTCCACCACGTACGCCAGGCCGTCGTCGAGCAGGGTGAACACGTCGGGGGCGATCTCCTCGCACAGCCCGTCGCCGGTGCAGAGATCCTGGTCGATCCAGACCTTCATGGTGGTGTGTCTCCTTCGGAGGGGATGAATGTGAGCGGTGGGCTTCTGGAATGGAGTTTACCCGGTCACCCCCTCGGAAACGAACATGATGCGATCCGGGCACGTGGTCGGTGTAGGTTCGGCGGTAAGCACACACGACCGGAAAGGAAACGGACGTGGACGAGAGCGTGAACCGCGACCGCCAGGACCCGACCACAGCGACCGGTGAACGAGCCGCGCTCGAGGCGCAGGTCGCCGTGCTCACCGACGAGATCGCCCACCTGCGGTCTCGGCTGGCCGATTCGCCGAACCGTGTCCGGTCGCTCGAGGAGCGACTGCTCGAGACCAAGGGCCAGCTCGCACACGCGACCGCGCAGAACGAGAAGCTCAGCTACACCCTCCGCGAGGCGCGCGAGCACATCGCTTCGCTGCGCGACGAGGTCGACAAGCTCACCCAACCGCCGAACGCGT
>JAUHYJ010000090.1 GCA_030425785.1 Acidimicrobiia bacterium
GGCTGGGACGGCGACGGGGGCGGGCCGTCACCGCTGCGTCCGCTCGCGGTCACCCGCGAGGTCTCGGGTGTCACGGCGGCGGCGGCGATGATCCGTCGCGACGTGTTCGACGAGGTCGGCGGTTTCGATCCGCAGCTGTGGATGAACTTCAACGACGTCGATCTGAGCCTCAAGGTGCGGGCGACCGGGCGCCGCATCCTGTGGACGCCCGACGCGTCGTGGTTCCACTTCGAGAGCCAGACGCGCCCGCCGACCGCCGAGCCGGAGGAGTTCGTCGAGCTCGATCGGCGCTGGCACGCCGAGATCAACCGCGATCCGTACTACCCGCCGATGATGGTCGAGCGCCGCGCCGACTGGCTCGAGCTGCCGTGGCACTCGGGACACCCGCCACTCGACGACGTCGATGTCGATCAGGGAACGTGGACGTGGGTACGTGAGCGCCTCCTCGGGATCTCGTCGTCGAATCCCTGGGCGTGGCTGGCGAAGCTGCGTCTCCCGCTCCTGGCGGCCGCAGTGGTCCTGCTGGCGCTCGCCGCCGACCGTGCGCTCGGCGGCGGATCGGGGTGGCTGGAACGTCTGGCGACGAGCTGGTTGCCGGTCGCCGTCCTCGGCGGCGCGCTCGGCGGTGCCGTGCGCCGGGAGCGTTGGGCGCTCGGGGCCGGTGTGCTCGTGGCCGCCACGCCGGCGTGGATCGGCGCCGTCACCGAGGGCGTGGTCGCCGGCGTCGGTTGGGCGGTGGCGGTCGCGGTCGGCGTGCTCGTCGGGCCGCTGGCGCGGCGGCGTCCGGCCCTCGCTGCGGCAGCCGTGATCGCGGCGCTCGCCGTCGTGCTCGTCGTGTGGTCGTACTCGGCCCGCCACGTCGGGTTGCCGGCGGCGCCGCCGGGACGGGCCGCGGTCGATGCCGTGGCGCCGCCCGCCGGGCGCTGGAGCGCGTTCGCCGTGCTCGCCGTCGCGACCTGGGCGGCGGGGCTCGTCGTCCTCGGGGCGTGGGCGTGGCGTGCCGGTCGGCGTCAGGTGGCGCTCGCCGCGGTCGGCGTCGCCGTGGTGACGGAGGGCCTCGGGCTGGCGTTCGACGCCGCCGTTGACGGGACCGGGGCGATCGCCGGCATCGGATTGCTCGCGCTCGCCGTGGTGCCGGCGACCGCTCGCATCGACCACCGCACCGAGGGTGCCCGAGCGGTGTTCCTCGTGGTCGCGGTCACCACCGGCCTCGGATGGTGCACCGCGACGCTCGCAGCGCTCGATGCCGGCGACGCGACGGGTGGCTCGGTTGCGCTCGCCGCCGCCGGGATGGTGGCGCTGGCGGCGTCGCTCGCAGTTCTGGGGACGCGTCGGCGCGATGCCCCGTTCGCCGATCCGGCGCTCGCCGAGGCCCGCCGGGGACGCCCGGGGGAGGGTTGGTAGTGTCGCCCGACGTGCGCGACGAGCCGGACCACGACCGCGACGCGGACGTCGCCACCGACCGGTCGATCGAGCGCGACCCCGACGAGCTTCCTGACGACGAGCTCCCTGACGACGAGCTCCCTGACGACGAGCTCCCTGACGACGAGCCGATCGACGACGACCCGAACGCCGTGGCTGCGGCCGAGGCGCTGGTGTGGGAACGGGCCGATTGGATCGCACTCGCCGTCATCCTGCTGGCGTCGGTCGTCCTGGTCGGGCTGCATGTTCGCGCCTTCCCGACCCTGTCGCCGATCGACGAGCTGCAGCACATCGACTACACGATCAAGGCCGGCGAGTTCGACGTCCCGCGCCAGGGCGAACGCGTCGGCTTCGAGGCGATGTCGGAGGCGGCGTGCCGGAGCGTCGAGGCGCCCCAGTACGTCGGGCCGCCGTGCGATCTCGACGAGTACGACCCGAACGACTTCCAGGAGCGCGGCTTCAACACGTCGGCGACCCAGTTCCCGCCGTACTACACGGTGACCGGCCTGATCTCGCGTGGTGCGGTGGCGGTCGGCATCGTCGGCAGCCAGGTGACCGCGGCGCGGATGGTCGGTGCCCTGTGGGCGGCCGCCGCCTGGTCGATCGTCTGGTACATCATGGCGCTGTACCGCATCCCGCGGTTGCAGCGCGGCATCGTCGTCGGCGCCCTGATGGTCACCCCCCTCACGCTGTTCCACGCCTCGACGGTGAACGCCGACGCCGTGCTCATGCTGACGGGAGCGATCGCGATGCTGGCGACCGTGCAGTACGAGCGCGGGCGTCTGCGCGGGTGGTGGCTGCCGCCGATCATGATCGGGCTGTTGTTCGTCGAGGCGACGAACCTGTTGATCATCGCGGCGTGCTCGGCCTACCTGCTCGTCCGGATGCTGCCACGACGCGACATCGCACCGGGCTGGAAGGCGATGCCGCTCGCGCTGGTCGTCGTCGCGGCCTGGGTGCGTGCCGACGCCGCCGATCGCATCCGGCGTTGGCTCTTCGCGCCGAACCCGCGCCCGCGCACGTCCGACGTGGCGCCGATGTTCGAAGGCCGCGACCCCGACGTGTTCACGTGGACGTGGTCGCAGGTGCTCGAGCAACTCCCGAGCAACTTCACGCCGATCGGTCGGGCCTACGTCCCGGAGTTCATGCGGGAGCAGACGACGCTCGCGTCCATCCAGCTCACCAACTGGTTGCTGATCGGCTTGCTGTTCGTTGCCGCGTTCGTCCTGGTCGAACGGGCGTCGCTCGCCTGGTGGACCCGCGTCGGGATGCTCACGATGCTCGTCGCCGGGCCGTTCTACACCTTCTACTACGCCCACTTCAGCACCGTGTTCTATCCGGCGCCGGGGCGGTTCGGGTTCCCGCTGCTCCCGCTCGTCGCCGTGGTCGCGGCGAGTGCGCTCACGACGCGATCGGCGCGTTGGGTCGCCGGCTCGATCGCCGTGCTGTCGGCGTTGAACACCCTCTGGTTCCTCGTCACGTAGCCGCGTCGCCCGGCTGCGCCGCCAGTACGCTGCCGTGCCATGTCATCGGCGACCGAGCTGATCGCGCGCCGCGAGCTGCTCTGGAACCTCACGTTGCGCGAACTGCGCGGCAGGTACAAGCGCAGCCTGCTCGGTTGGGGCTGGTCGTTGTTGAACCCGATCGCGTTCATGCTCGTGTACACGTTCGCGTTCTCGGTCGTGCTCGGCGCCGATCCGCCCGCCGGGGTGCCGAGCGGCAACACGTCGTACGCGTTCTACCTGATGTGCGCACTGCTGCCCTGGACGTTCTTCAACATCTCGGTCAGCACGTCGATCTCGTCGATCGTGGCGAACGGCGCCCTGGTCCGCAAGGTGGCCTTCCCGCGCGAGCACCTCGTCGTGTCGACCGTGATCGCCGGGCTGTTCACCCTCGCCGTCGAGCTCATCGTGCTGACCGTGGCGTTCGTCTTCTTCGGCTTCGCTGAGGTCCTGATGTGGCTCCCGCTCGTGGCGCTGGTGTCGTTGTTCGTCGCCGTGTTCGCCACCGGCTTCGGGCTGGCGCTGGCGGCGGTGAACGTCTACTTCCGCGACGTGTCGTACCTCTGGAGCATCATCGCCCAGGCGTGGTTCTTCTCGACCCCGATCGTCTACTCGCAGGACCTGGTCGAGCGCGAGCTCGCGAACCGACCGAACGTGCTGCGCATCTACAACGACCTCCCGTTCGCCGTCGTCGTGCGGATGTACCGCAACCTGATGTTCGACCTGCGGATGCCACGGCTCATCGACTTCGGGCTGCTCGCCGGCTATTCGATCGCCGCGCTGCTGCTCGGCTGGTGGATCTTCAACCAGCTCGAGGGCCGGTTCGCCGAGGAGCTCTGACCTCGCCGTCGGGCGCTGCCGCGAGCGGCTAGCCGTCGATGGTCCAGTTGCCGCCGAGCGTGACGAGTCCGCGGTCGCTCGTGGCGCCCTTCAAGACGTCGAAGCGCACGTAGCGGCTGCGAACGTCGAGCTCGCGCTGGCCCGACTGGTCGAGCAACGAGCAGCTCAGCTCGTACGTGCCCTCGGTCAGCGGGAGTGCGTCGAGCTCGAACGTGACGGTGCGGTCGCCGTGGACCTGATCGATGCGCACGTTCCGGCCCTGCGTCGACACGTCGGTGACGAGCGTCGAGCTCTGGTCGTAGATCTCGATCGCGACCTCGGGGCCGATGATCGGCTGGTCGGCGTGCAGCACGAGGCGGATCGCGTGCGGTTCGCCGCTCGTGAGGAACTGGACCGGTTCGCCGTCGGCGCCGAGCAGCTCGACGCGCTCGATCTGCCCCTCGCCGGTACCCCAGCGCATGCCCTCCTGCACCGTGACGCCGCGACCGGCGTGGGCGGTCTTGAGGTAGGCGTCGGTGATGTCGGCGGGCTTGCCGATCATCTTCAGCGTGCCGTGGTCGATCCAGGCCGCGCGGGCGCACAGGCGCACGACGTCGTCCATCGTGTGGGTGACGAGCACGATCGTCTTGCCGCGCTCGCGGAAGTCGGCGATCTTGTCGCCGCACTTCGCCTGGAAGTCGGCGTCACCGACCGACAGCACCTCGTCGATGATCAGCACGTCGGGATCGACGTTGACCGCCACCGCGAACCCGAGCCGCACGAACATGCCGGACGAGTAATTCTTGACCGGGTTGTCGATGAACTGCTCGAGCCCGGCGAAGGCGACGATGTCGTCGAAGCGCTCCTCGATCTGGCGGCGTGGCACGCCGATGATCGCAGCGTTCAGGTAGACGTTCTCGCGGCCGCTCAGCTCGGGGTGGAAGCCGGCGCCGAGTTCGAGCAGGGCCGAGATGGTGCCGGCGACCGACACCGTGCCCTCGTCGGGCTGGAGGATGCCGGTCAGGCACTTCAGCAGCGTCGACTTGCCGCTGCCGTTGTGGCCGATGATCCCGAACGTCTCGCCCTCGTACACGTCGAAGCTGATGTTGCGCAGCGCCCAGAAGTCTTCGTGGTTGCTCCGCCGCATCCGGAGCAGCGACTGCTTGAGCGACTGGTTGCGCTCGTGGAAGACCCGGAACCGCTTCGAGAGGTGCGAGACGCGCACGATCGGGTCGGAGCTGGACATCGCCGCAAGGCTAACGGTGCTCAGGGGCGAAGTCGGGTGACGACGCGCCGGAGCCGGCCGATCGCATCGGTCGCCTGGCGGCGGATGCCGGGCCGCAGCGCCGGATCGTCGGCCGCGATCGCCCAGCGTCGGAAGACCACGATGACGTCGAGGTCGCCGGGCCCGCTCCCCAGGTCGGCGTCGACGGGGACGACCAGGTGGCCGCCTGCCGACTCCGCGTACCGGTCGGCCGAGCACGGTACGGCGTCGACCCATCCGAGATCGCCGACACGCAGGTCGTCGAGCGATCGCGTCGTGGCGGCGCCGTCGGCCGGTGCGATCGTGATGTCGAACCGCTCGACCTGCACCATCGCATCGACGTCGCCCGCATCGAAGCGGATCGCGCGCAACGACCGGTAGGGAGCGCGCAGGCGCAGCACCGACCATCCCTCGGGATGCATCGCGAGCCGCTCGGCGACCTGGGGGTCGGCCAGATCGGAGTCGACGGGGAACGCCGACAGACGGCTGACGCCGCACTCCGACGGCGGGACGAGCTCGCCCGCGGGAAGGCCGCGCTGGGCGGCCGCGATCTGCACGGCGAGTGCAGGGTTCGTCGACGCGGCGATGCCTTCGATCCAGGCCGGTTCGGTGCGGCGCAGCGTCTCGACGTCGCGGAGGTTGCTCCAGCGGACGAGGTCGGCGACCGCCTCACCCCCGAGGGGCGCGAGATGCTGCCCGCCGACGTCGTCGTGTGGCCAGTCGAGCAGGGCCGCGGCGATGCGTGGGGAGGGGTGGGCGACGAGTTCGGCGAGCGACTCGGCGAACATCGCGCGCAAGGCCGGGTCGTCGACCCAGACCGCGTCGTCGAGGCCGCGCGCGGCCAGGGCACGCGCCATGTCGATCACGCCGGAGCGGGCCAGTTGCAGCGTCGACGGCTGCGGCTCGATCTCGTCGGCGGTGACCGGGGTCCCGTCGTCGTCGACGTCGACGAGCGTGCCGATCGCCGGGGTGAGCACCCGTTCGATGCTGTCGGCGTGGTGCGCGACGGTACGTGTCGCGATCGAGATCTCCTCGTCGTCGAGAATCGTGGGGAGGTACGCCCGCAGGTCGGCGCCCATCGCCGCCCGTTCCTCGCCGGTCGCCGACAGCGCGAAGTAGAGCCCGACGACGGGCCGGCGCACGCCGCCGGCGCGAAGGATCCGTTCGAGTGCGGTCTGGATCGAGCCACCCCACCCGACGTCGCACACGACGATCGGGCCGTCGCCGTCCAGATCGAGTTCCCGGTCGAGTTGCCGGAGCACGCGTCGACGGAGCTCGGCTGCGCCGGCGACGATCTGGTCGCGCACGTCGTCGTCGGCGATCAGACGGGCGACGGCCCGATCGAGCACGTCGGGCCGGATCGCGTCCTGACCGCCCCACGCCGCGCGGACCCGGTCGGGGTCACAACCGAAGGCGCGAACCACGTGGTCGACGCTGGTGGGACCGCGCCGGACGAGGGCTGCGCGCACCTCGTCGATCGTGCCGTCGACGACAGCCGCGCGCATGTCGACCCATCGCGAGGCGTGGACGAGGCGCGTGGTCGGGCCGTCCGGCCTGACGATGCCGATGAGGTCGGCGATCGTGCCGCCCTCGCGTAGCAGGCAATGGATAGTCGGTGCACCGAGGCGTTCGGTGGTGACCGAGGCCCACCGCGCGAATCCCGTGAGGGCCGGACCGAGCCCGATCGCGCCGAACTGCCACGCGGGGTCGAGACCGTGTGGCGACCCGAGCGACATCGCTCGCATCGTCGAGGTGATGCCGCCGTCGCCACCGCGTCCGCGCGAGTAGAAGCGCATGGCCAGTGTCGGTCGTTCGACGTGTCGGTCGTCGTCCGGGAGTTCGACGTGCACGGGACGGGCACCGAGCGCCGCCGCCGTGGCGACGTCGGCGATCTCGTGATCACCGAGGTGCACCACGGCCGTGGGGTCGACGCCTCGGCCCCGGATGACCGCGTCGAGCAACCCGTCGGCCTTGCTGCGTCGGTGATCGGCGGACGTGACGATCTCGTCGTACGAGTCGTCGGGCACGCCGATCGCCCTGAGCAGGCCCTCGAGCTGGACTGCGGACAGGTAGATGTCGCTGACGAGCACGACCGGTACGCCGGCGCGGCGCGCCGATCGCAGCGCCTCGATCGCGGGCTCGACCGGCGAGAGCCTCCGTGCCTCGTGTGCGAGCTCGCGCGCGATCATCGCGTCGACGTCGTCGACGAGCACGTCCGGCATCTCGCCCCAGACTTCGGCGAGCGTGCACTCGGCGGCGCGATCGGTCGGCAGGTCGACCGCGATGCGGCGCCGTGCGGTCCGTTCTGCGTTGCGGCGAGCCTGCTCGAACGAGTGCGGTGTGACGTCGGGCGGGAGCAGACCGGCGTCGGCCAGCTCGTGGCCGAGGCTGACGAAGACGTCGCTCGGTCGGGCGGCGTCGCGTGTGACGATCGTGTCGAAGACGTCGGACGTCACGAGCCGCACGCCGCCCTCAGAGATCGCCGTGGCGAGGTCGTCGAGCGTGGCTCGTGGCGCAGGCGACTCCGCCGGTCCGGACATGCGGCGTGAGTGTACCGATCCGGCTCCGGCGCAGCCCGGTAAGGTCGGCCTCCATGGTGGACGTGTGGCTCGCCGTACGACCCGGCGCCGGCGATCCCGAGCTGGTCGTCGATGCGGTCCGCCGGCATGCCCCGCACGCACGTCTCGCGGCGGTGTGGGGCGGCGATCCGCACCGTCGCCCGCTCGCGCCCACGGGCGCTCGTTGGGCCGATCTGGGCCTGGAGGAGCCGCACGGTCTCGGCTGGGAGCGGCTGCTCGTCGCCTCCGGGGGTGCCCGGACCGCCCTCGCCAAGGCGTGGCGTGCGCTCGCCACCGTCGGCGTGCGCGGTCCGACGGTCGTGCTGTCGGTGGGCGACGTGGTCGTCGACGGTGACGTGACCTCGTTGGTCCCGTCACATGGGCTCGCGATCGCGCGTCGGCAACCGCTGCCGCCGATCGACGACGGCCGCGCCCCGACGGCTGCGGACATCGCCCGTCTCGGATCAGTCGGGGTCGGAGCGGTCGCGATCAGCGGCGGCGACGAGGGTGCCGCACTCGCGGCGACGCTGGCTGACGCACTCACGCTCGCGGCACCGGACGCCACTCCGGGTGCCGCGATCGCCCCCGCGGTCGGCGGGGCATCCGTGCTGCCGGGGGCTGCGTTCGTCGGCGATCCGCCATCACCCGCGCCGGTCGTGATCGACACCAGCGTCCTCGACCGGTCCGAGCCGTGGCACGTGTACGGCGACCTCCCCGCACGGCACCCTCTGTCGGCCGACGGACCGCTCGCGTCGGCCGAAGCACGCGAGCACGATCAGTGGGCGGGTGCCGACGAGTGCCCATGTCTGCCGGGCGGCCTCGCGGTCGACGACGCGATCGTGGCGCTCGTCAGAACGGCGGTCGGGCGGTGGCGGCGCGAGGGTGCCACGCTGCCACCCGAACCATGGTCGGACGCCACCGCGTTCCGACGTTGGCTCGAGGCGCCGGCGAACCGGTGGGGGCCCGACCTCGGCCGGTACTGGGTCCAGTGGCACACGCTGCGACCCGACCTCCGCGTCGTGTTCCCGGCCCCCGAGGGACGCGACTTCCGGCAGTTCCGGGCGTGGGCCGAGGCCCGCTGGTGGGCCGACGGCGAGTCGTCGCTGCTGCGGACGGGTGCCGGCACGATGCGCCCGCCCTGGCTCGACGTCGGTCGGGCGCCCGGGGTCAACCTCGTCGGCTATCTCGGCTACGACAAGAGCATCGGAGACGTCGCACGTCGGGTCGGGGCGTCGCTCGACGCTGCGTCGGTGCCCCATGCGGCCCTCGACTACCACCGGTCGGGTAGCCCGCGCACGCTCGATCCGCCGCCCACCACCGACGAGCTGCGCTACGACACCAACCTCTGCATCATCAACGCCGACCAGATCCCGAACCTGGTGGCCGATCACGGTGCGGCGATGCTGCCGGGGCGGCGCACGATCGGCTACTGGTTCTGGGAGCTCGAACAGGTCCCCGAGTCGTTCCGCGGCGCGATCGAGACCGTCGACGAGATCTGGGCCGGCAGCGACTTCGTCGCGGACGCGTTCCGCGCGGTGACCGACCGCCCGGTCCGCACCGTTCCGATCCCGCTCCCCGAGCCGCACGTGCCCCCGATCACCCGCGCCGATCTCGGACTGCCCGACGATCGGTTCGTGTTCCTCGTGACGTTCGACTACCTGAGCGTCGCCGAGCGCAAGAACCCGATCGGCGTGATCGAGGCGTTCCGCCGCGCCGTTCCGGCGGTGAGCGACGACGGTCCACTGCTGGTCGTCAAGTCGCTGAACGCACACCTGCGTCCGCACCAGGCCGAGCGGACGGCGCTCGCCGCCGCCGGCCGCGACGACATCTGGCTCGTCGACCGCCACGCGACCCGCGACGAGCAGCTCGCGCTCACCGGGGTCGCCGACGCCCTGGTGTCGTTGCACCGATCCGAGGGGCTGGGCCTCCACCTCATGGAGGCGATGTGGCTCGGCACGCCGACGATCGCCACCCGGTACTCCGGCAACATGTCGTTCTGCACCGACGAGAACTGCGCCCTGGTCGATGCCGGGCGCACGCTGGTGGTGGGCGGCGACGGCTACCTGCCGCCGGGTGCTGTGTGGGCCGACCCGGACCTCGATCAGGCCGCTGACGCGATGCGACGGATGCTGACCGACGCCGCATGGCGCGGCTCGCTCGTCGAGGCCGGCAGGGCGACCATGGCGTCGCAGCCGTCGCTGGCCGCG
>JAUHYJ010000762.1 GCA_030425785.1 Acidimicrobiia bacterium
ATCGTGTTCGGCGCGACGAGCTTCGTCGGGCAGATCCTGACCGCGCGGCTCGTCGAACGTGCCGGCGATGTCCGCTGGGCCGTCGCCGGTCGCAACGCCGACAAGCTCGCCCGAGTGGCGGACGAGGCGGGTGCCGACGTCGAGCAGATCGTGGCCGACGCGGCCGACGCCGACGCGATGGACGAACTCGCCGCCAGGGCGCGTGTCGTCGTGTCGACCGTCGGCCCGTACGCGCTCTACGGGTCGCCGCTCGTCGCCGCCGTCGCCGAGCACGGCACCGACTACTGCGACCTGACCGGCGAGCCGCAGTGGATGCGGGCGATGATCGACGCCCACGGCGAGGCGGCGACGGCGTCGGGGGCCCGGATCGTCCACGCCTGCGGCTTCGACTCGATCCCGAGCGATCTCGGCGTGTGGTTCACGCAGCAGCAGGCGATCGAACGGTTCGGTGCGGCATGCACCACGATCGGGCTCCGGGTGAAGGCGGCGAAGGGCGGTGCCAGCGGCGGCACCATCGCGAGTGGCCTCAACCTCATGGAGGAAGCCCGTCGCGACCCCGAGCTGCGCAAGGTGCTCGCCAACCCGTATGCCCTCGCACCCGACGGCATGCGCACCGGGCCCCGGCAGCCGAACGTCACCCTGCCCGCGCGTGACGACCTGTCGGGCCAGTGGGTCGCGCCGTTCATCATGGCGGCGACCAACACCCGGGTCGTGCACCGCACCCACGCCCTGCTCGGTCGTCCGTGGGGCGACGACTTCGCGTACGACGAAGCCATGTTGATGGGCGACGGCCCGGTCGGCGCGATGAAGGCGTCCGCGGTCGCCGGCGGGATGGGTGCGTTCGCCGGGCTCGGTGCCTTCGGGCCGACGCGTTCGCTGTTGCAGAAGGTCCTGCCCGAGCCGGGCGAGGGCCCGAGCCCCGAGGCGCAGGAGGCGGGCTTCTTCGACCTGCGCCTGTACGGCCGCACCGACGCCGGCGACACGATCGAGACGAAGGTGACCGGCGACCGCGACCCGGGCTACGGGTCGACGGCGAAGATGCTCGCCGAATCGGCGCTCGCGTTCCTCGAACTCCCCCACGAGACGTCAGCGGGTGGTGTGGACGGCGGCTTCTGGACGCCGGCGACGGCGTTCGGTGACCGGTTGATCGACCGGCTCGTCGAGCACGCCGGGTTGACGTTCGACGTCGTCTGACGCAGCCGGTCGTCCGGCGCCGCCTGGCTCAGGCCCGGTCGGACAACGCTTCGCGCAACGAGTCGATCGCGTACGCCGGCAGCGTCGCGTGGACCAGTTCGGCGCCGGCGAACCGCTTCAGCTCGTCGCGCAGCGCGGACACGTCGACGTCCTCGGCCAACACGACGACGGTCGTCGTGCCCTCGTGCACCGCCGCTCGGAACCACTCGACCCACTCGTCGGGCACGCCCAGATCGACGACCTTGGCGGTGAGCGCGCCCGCCCCGGCGCCGATGCCCATCCCGGCCACCCAGCCGACCGGCCCACCGACGATCAGACCGAGCAGCCCCGACCACATCGCACCGGACAGCGCCGTGCGCCCCGTCTGCAGATCGACGGTCTCCTGCACCTTGACCTCGCCGTCGGCGTCCTTGGCCACGAAGACGGCGTCACGCAGCTTGAGCCGATGCTGGCTCGAGAGCCGGGTCATCGCCGTCAGGAACTCCTGGGCGCGATACGCGTCCCCGAACGAGACGCCGATCAGCGCCTGGTCGTGGTCGACGTGCTCGATGTCGGACTCGAGGCGAGGCGGCTCCCACCCGCCAGGGGTGCCGTCGGAGGGGTCGATCGAGGACATGGCATGATCATGCCCGCTGTGAGGCGTTCTCACCCACACGTGTCCGCGGGTTTGGGCACCGACGACTCGGTGTACGCGACCGCCGTGACCGCCACGTCCCCCGCCGACCCCGGCCTGCCCGAACGCACGTTCACGCAACCCACCTTCACACACGGCGTGGCGAGCGGCGACCCCACCACGACCGGCGTGG
>JAUHYJ010000091.1 GCA_030425785.1 Acidimicrobiia bacterium
GCCGGTGGTAGCGAGCAACCGGTTCGGGCGCGAGACCGGCCGCGGCGACGACGTCCTCGGCCGGCGCGAGATCACGTTCTACGGCTCGTCGTTCATCACCGACCCGACCGGTGCCAAGGTCGCCGAGGCCGGTCGCGACACCGAAGCGGTCCTCACCGCGACGTTCGACCGCGACGAGCTCGACGAGCTGCGCCACTCGTGGGGGCTGTTCCGCGACCGCCGCCCCGACCTGTACGGGCCGCTCCTCACCCTCGACGGCGAGAGCGGCGCACGATCGGGTCGACCCTGATGGTTCGGATGCCGGGCGAGTTCGCGCCCCACGAGCGCACCGTCATCTGCTGGCCCACTCGCCACGAGATCTACCCCGGCAGGCTCCTCGACGAGGCTCGCGACGCGCACGCCGAGCTCGCGCAGGCGATCGCGCGGTACGAGCCGGTCACCATGATCGCCCGGCCCGACCAGGCCGTCGACGCCGCCGAGCGGTGTGGCGGCGGTGTCGACGTCGTCGAGCTCCCGATCGACGACTCGTGGTTCCGCGACACCGGACCGATCTACGTGTACGACGACGGCAGCCGCACGGCCGTCGACTTCTCGTTCAACTCGTGGGGCGAGAAGTTCGCGCCGTGGGACGACGACGCTGCGGTGGCCCGCCGCTGGGCGCAGCATGCCGGCCATCCGACCCGGTCGGTCGACCTCGTGTTCGAGGGCGGATCGATCTCGACCGACGGCGAGGGTTCGTTCGTCACCACCGTCCAGTGCCTGATGCACCCGAACCGCAACCCGTCGTTGACGCGGCGCCGCATCGAGGCGGCGTTGTCCGACGCCCTCGGCGTCGAGTCGATGCTCTGGCTGCCGTACGGTCTGGCGCTCGACGACGACACCGACGGCCACGTCGACAACGTCGCCGCGTTCGCATCGCCGGGCACGCTCGTCGTCCAGGGCTGCGACGACCCCGACGAGCCCGACCACCTCCGGATGGACGTCAACCGCCGGACGGCCGACGGCTGGCCGGATGCACGCGGACGCGAGCTCGCCGTGGTCGAGGTGCCGGTGCTGCCCTTCCGCGAGCGGGACGGCGAGCGCGTGCCGGTGCCGTACCTGAACTACTACGTCGGCAACGGTTTCGTCGTGGTCCCCACCTGTGGCCACCCTGCCGACGACGACATGCTCGCGATCATCGCCGAGCAGTATCCGGGCCGCGTCACGTTCCCGCTCGAGATCGGCGAGATCCTCGCGATCGGTGGTGGCGGCATCCACTGCATCACCCAGCAGATCCCCGCCTGATGCCTGCTTGATCCGGCCCTCAGCCGCCGAGGAGCCGCCGCTGGTTCGGGCTCGGGAATCGCACCGAGAACCGCGTCTCGCCGACGAACGATCGGACCCGATCGATCTCGTCGTCGAGCAGGCGGGCGTGCACGGCGTCGAGTTCGGCGTCGTGTGCGATCGAACCGTCCGGTCGCTGGACCCATCCCCCGACGACCCGGCCGTCGGCCCACACGGTCGGCCCGATGTTCCCGTTTCGGTCGGTGACCTCGCGAGCCAGGGCCGGGTCGAGGTACCAGTCGCGGTGCTTCCATCCCATCGCCGTCGGGTCGAGGCCCGGCAACAGCGCGACCCACGGGCCGCCGTCGTCGTCGGCGTCCTCGTCGTCGGGTGCGACGTAGCCCGTCGCGCCGTGCTCGAGTTCGATCTCGCGGGCGCCGCAGGCATCGAGTGCACGTCGCACCAGCGTCTTCGTCGCTCCGGTCCACCACACGACGTCCTCGAGCGTCACCGGCCCGAACGCGTCGAGGTACCGACCCACCACGGCACTGGCCCCGGACGGCTCGTCGGGTTCGTCGGACCAGCTGTCGCCGCCCGTCCAGCGCCCGTGCGGCGCCCATGCGTACTGCGACGCGATCCAGCTGCCACCGGGCCGCGCCCGTGCGATCCGCGCCTCGAACGCCGCGACCAGCAGGGTGCGCGTGTGCAGCGCCATCGTCCCCTCGTACGGCTTCCCGCGGTTGACGACGATCGGTTCGGCGAGGTCGGGCAACGCCGCTGCGATCGCTCGGGTGGTCACGGGGTCGTCGGCCGACTCGACGACCGCGACGACGCGGTCGATCGCGGCGGCGACCTGCGACTCGCCGATCGAGAACAGGGTGGCCGTGCGGCGACGTTCGGCGGCCGCGATCTTGCGGCTGAACCCGGCGTGGGCCAGCCGGGCGACCTCGGTCGTCATCACCCACAGGGTGCGCCGCATGCTGTGGTGCCGTACCAGCGTGCGGTCGTCGTAGAGCTCGGCCTCGATCGCGGCGATCGTCGGGTCGCGCAGACGGGCGGCCGCCGACAGGAACACCGTCGCCGGGTCGGACGAGTGCAATGCCACCAGCGCGTCGGCCGCCTCGGTCGCCCGCTCGACGCGCTGGTCCGCCCGCAGGAGGTGGCTCCTGGCGAGTCGGGCACGCCGGCGCTCGTCAGGGATCCGCACCCGACCAGCATGCCGCATCGCGCGTCGTCCGTCCGTCAGTCGTCGACCGGCGCGTTGATCCATGCGTCGCCCAGCGTCTGGCCGGACGCGCCGGACGGCCCTGCCCGGCGCCGCCGGCCGCCATAGGCTGTCGTCATGGATGCCGCACGCGCTCGGCTGGCGATCAGCCTCGTCGATCTCACGAACCTGCAGGAGCGGTGCACCGCCGACGACGTCGAGCGACTGTGCGCGCGTGCGGTCGCCGCCGGCACGGCGGCGGTCTGCGTGTGGCCCGACTTCGTCGCACAGTCGTCTCAGGCGTTGGCCGACACGTCGCTCGCCGTCGCCACGGTGGTGAACTTCCCGACCGGCGACGAGCGGCCG
Source organism: Acidimicrobiia bacterium (assembly GCA_030425785.1). Classification (GTDB taxonomy): domain Bacteria; phylum Actinomycetota; class Acidimicrobiia; order Acidimicrobiales; family Ilumatobacteraceae; genus Ilumatobacter. The sequence goes on from JAUHYJ010000091.1 coordinate 2,834, forward strand.
TTCGCGGTGCGGGTCGTCACCGAGCGGGCGCTGGCCGACGGCGCGGACGACATCGACGTCGTGTTGCCGTTCCGGGCCTTCGTCGCCGGCGACCACGACTGGTGCGCCTCCGTGCTCGACGAGGTGCGCCGAGCCACCGACGGGCGCGCCCACATGAAGGTCATCGTCGAGACCGGAGAGCTCCCCGACGCTGCCACGATGACGGCCGCAGCGTCGTTCGCGATCGACCACGGCGCCGACTTCGTCAAGACCTCGACCGGCAAGACGTCGGTGTCGGCGACGCCCGAGTCCGTCGGTGCGCTGCTGTCGGCGATCGCGGCCGCCGGCCGCCCGGTCGGGCTGAAGCCGTCGGGCGGCATCTCGACCGCGGAGGACGCCGTGGCCTACCTCGACCAGGCCGCTGCCGTGATGGGCGAGGAGTACCTCGCACCGGCGACGTTCCGGTTCGGTGCCAGCGGCGTGCTCGACGCCCTGCTCGCCGTCGCCGGCTGACGCCGCCGCGTCGACCGGGCCGTCAGCGGCGGGGACCGGTGGTCGCTCGCTCGATCAGGCGGACCGGCGACGTCTCGTGGACGAGTTCGGTGTCGGTGCCGTCGAGCGCCGACAGCACGGCGCGGGCTGCGTGAGCACCCTGCTCGGACACGTCCTGGTGGATCGTGGTCAATCCGACGACGGCGGCGACCGGATGGTCGTCGACACCGATGACCGACACGTCGTCGGGCACGTCGATGCCGAGCTCTCGCGCTCGCTGGAGGGCACCGAAGGCCATCTCGTCGGCGAGCGCGAACACGGCGGTGGGCGGGTCGTCCATCGCCATGAGCCGATCGAACGCCTCGTAGCCGCCGTCGATCGCGAACTCGCCGAACGCGATCAACTCGGGGTCGGGTTCGATTCCGGCCTGCTCGAGGGCCCGGGTGTGTCCGGTCAGGCGTTGACCCGGCACCTCGAACTCGAAGACCGGCACCGTGTCCTCGCCGATCAGCCCGATTCGCGTGTGGCCGAGGTCGAGCAGATGGCGGGTCGCGACCTCGCCGACCCGGACGTTGTCGATCCCGAACGTCGACATGCGGCCGAGGCGGGGGCCGATCGAGGCGACCGCCAGCTTGCTGCCGATCAGCGAGTCGATCTCGTCGTCGGTGATCGCCAGGTCGACCAGGACGAGCCCGTCGACCCGACGGTCGAGCGCGGCCTTGGCGTCGAGGCGACGGCGATGGCTGGCGTCGATGCCGACCGACATCAGGATCATGTCGTAGCCGGCCTCGGAGCACACGGCCTCGACGCCGGCGACGACCTGCGCGCTGTACCACGTGTTGACGACCGGGACGGCGACGGCGATGGTGCGGGAGCGTCCCGCGGCGAGGCGGGACGCGGCAGGGTCGGGTCGGTAGTCGAGCCGGGACGCCGTGTCCTCGATGCGCGAGCGGGTGGCGGCGGCGACGTTCGGGAGGCCGCGCAGTGCCCGGCTCACGGTCGCGACCGACACGCCGGCCGCTGCGGCGACGTCCTCGATCGTGGCCCGGGACGCCGGTCTCGTGTTGATGTCGGTCATGAATCGGTGCGCGTCGTGCCGTCCCACACGGTGCGACGCGCTGTAAACGCTTGCACGATTGTCGACACGGAGCAAGTCGAGCTGCGTCGGGGCGTCAGTCGCGCAGCTCGAACGTGCCGACGAGGCGGGCGTCGCCCGACGATCCGGCGTCGCCGTCGATCGGCTCGAGCGTGATCGCCAGACGGTCGAAATCGGGTGTCACGACGCCGGCCCAGAGCTCGATCCGGTTGCTGCCGCCGCGGAGGTGGAACGTCCCCGCGCTGACGGAGACCTCGCCGTTGTTGAGCCACGCCTCGTAGTAGGTGCCCTCCGGTGCGCCGGGCAGCCCGTCGGCGTCGAGCAGGATCTTCAACCCGGCCGGCGTCGCGGACAGGACGACCTCGGCCGACGCCCCGGGTGCCGCCTCGGTGCCCGTCAGGCTGAACTCGACGGCGTCGGCGTCACCGCCCCGGGTGAGGAGTGCGACCCCGGCCACCACGACGGCCACAGCGGCCGCAGCGCTCAGCCACCACGGCACCGACGAGCGCCGTCGGGAGCGGACCTGGTCGAGCGGCACCGGGTCGGCGGGTGTGACCGTCGCCTCGGCCGTGATCGCGTCGACGACGGCGTCCTCGAGCCCGGCCGGTAGTTCGGCCCACAGCTCGGTGTCGGGGCGCGCGAGCAGCTCGGTGAGCGCGGCGAACTCGGCGTCGTCGAGCTCGCCCTGAGGGTCGAGGGGGTCGTTCATCGCGGTGTCTCACCTCCCTGTACGTCGGAGGCGTCCATCTGGTTCGCACGCAGGTGGGCGAGCGCCGAGGCCAACCGCTTGTGCGCCCGGCCCGAGCGCGACTTCACCGTACCCACGGGGACGTTCATGACGGTGGCGATCTGCTGGTGGGTCTCGCCCAGCAGGTGCGATCGCCGCACCACCTCACGCTCGTCGGGCGGCAACGCGTCGATCGCCCGCCGGACCTCGAAGGTCTCCCACGTCTGTTCGAAGCTCTGCGACTCGACACCGATGTCGACCTCGGGTGCGTGTCCGCCGCGGGTCGGCTTGCTCTCGGCGCGCAGCGTGTCGATCGCGGTCCGGCGCGCGATGGCGTACAACCACGGTGCGAAGTCGCCGCCGTCGAAGGTGCCGGCGGCCCGCCACGCCTTCGTGAACGTCTGCTGCACGACCTCGGCGGCGAGTTCGGGGTCGCGCACGATCGATCGGGCCACGGTCATGACCGGGCCGCCGTAGGTGCGATAGATGTCCCGCACCGCGTCGGCATCGCCCGACCGGAACCGCTCGACCAACTCGGTCACCCGGCCATGTTGGCACGGTCGGTCGCGACCGGCGTGCCAGCATGACGACATGTCCGCCCGACCGATGCTCGACGCACCCGGTGGGCCGATCGAATACGAGTTCGTTGCCGGCTCGGCGGATCGCCCGTGCCTCGTGTTCCTGCACGAGGGGCTCGGCTCGATCGACCTGTGGCGGGGCGTGCCGGCCGAGATCGCGGCAGCCGTCGGTCGGGGAGGCGCCGCCTGGCCGCTGCTCGTCTACGCCCGCCACGGCTACGGCGCCTCGGGCCCGGCCGACATGCCGCGACCGGTGTCGTACATGCACCACGAAGCCGACGTGGTGTTGCCGGTGGTGCTCGCCGCGCTCGGCATCGAGCGCCCGATCCTCGTCGGGCACAGCGATGGCGCCTCGATCGCACTGCTCTACGCGGGCGCCGGCCATCCGGTCACGGCCATCGTCTGCCTGGCGCCGCACGTGTTCGTCGAGCCGGAGTCGGTCGCCGGCATCGAGGAGGCCAAGCGGGTGTTCGAGTCGTCGCCGATGGCGGAGCGGATGCGGCGCTACCACGCCGACCCGGTCGCGACGTTCCGGGGATGGAACGACGTGTGGCTGTCCGACGAGTTCCGCGACTGGGACATCACCGACCGCCTGGGGGCGATCAGGGCGCCGCTGCTGCTCATCCAGGGCACCGACGACCAGTACGGCACGTTCGCGCAGCTCGACGCGATCGCGGCCGGCGTCCGCGGGCCCGTCGAGCAGGTGCGGGTCGACGGTGCCGGACACGCACCGCACCTCGACGCGAGGGACGAGGTCGTCGCCGCGATCGCTGCGTTCGTGTCGGCGCGCTGCTGAACGGCCGATCGCTCAGCGTTGGATCAGGCCGCCGAAGTGGCCCATGGCGTCGAGCTCGTCCATGAAGCCGTCGGTGTAGGCCTCGGTCGGGCGTTCGCGCAGCAGCCGGTCGATGTCGTGGGCGTCGGGGCCGACCAGCACGCGCCACTCGCCGGCCTTGACCGCGTCGAGGATGATCGTGGCCGCCCCCGCTGCCGTCGTCGGCGCGTCGTTCTCGAACGATTCGACGCGGAGCTGCATCAGGTTGCGGATGTCCTCGTCGGACGCCGCCGACACGTCGATGCCCCGTCGCGCGACCAGCTCCCGGATCTCGGCAACGGCCTCGTCGTTGAGGTTCTTCGGGTCGCGACCGAACTCGACACCCGAGTTGCGGGCGATGAGCGTTCCGATGTGACCCGGCATGACGCACGACACCGTCAGGTGCGGCGCATTGACCCGGAAGTCGACCTGGAGCGCCTCGGTCAGCCCGCGCACCCCGAACTTGGCGGCGGAGTATGCGGTGTGGGCGCCGAGCGGGCCGAGACACGCCCACAGTCCGTTGATGCTGCTCGTGTTGACGACGTGACCACGGTCGGCGTTCGTGAGCAGCGGCAGGAACGCCCGCATCCCGTTCAGCACGCCGGTGAAGCAGACCCCGAACACGCGGTCCCACTCGGCACGGTCGCCCGCGACCAGGCTCCCGCCGCCGCCGATGCCGGCGTTGTTGAACAGCAGGTGGATCGCGTCGCCGTGCTCGGACCGTACGTGGTCGGCGAACTCGAGCATCGCCGCCTCGTCGGCCACATCGGCGACGAAGGCGCTGACCGTGACGTCGTCGTTCGCCGCGTCGGCCCTGGCGAGCTCGAACGTCTCGTCCATGTGCTCGAGGGACACGTCGCACATCGCGACGTCGGCGCCCGCAGCAGCCAGCTGGCGAACCAGCTCGCGCCCCATGCCGGTGCCGCCGCCGGTGACGACGGCGACGAGCCCGTTGAAGTCGGTGATGGGCGGTGGCGGGTAGGACACGTCAGCTCTCCTGGCGGAAGTACTTGGGATTGGGGTGCACCGGCTCGACGGCGCCGCCCGCGGCGGCCCACCCGTTGAACCCCGGCTCGAGGTGGGCGACCTTCGAGTAGCCGAGATCTTGCAGCGTCTTCGCTGCGAGCGCGGAGCGTTGGCCGCCGGCGCAGTGCAGCACGTAGCGCTCGTCGAACGACACGTTGCCGCGGTAGTACGGCGACTCGGGGTCGAACCAGAACTCGAGCATGCCGCGCGGCATCGACTTGGCGCCCGGGATCGCGCCCTTCTCCCACAGCTCGCGCACGTCGCGGATGTCGATCACGGTGCACGTGCCGGCCTCGATCTCGGCCTGCAGCTGTTCGACCGACAGCTCCTCGATGGCCGCCTTCGCCTCGGCGACCATCTCGTTCAGGGTGCGTCGGCTCATGCGGCGGCCAGGGCCGACTTCTCGAGGATGTGCACGCCGCAGGCCGAGGCGAGGCCGATCACGTGCGCGAGCCCGATCTTGGCACCCTCGATCTGGCGGTCGCCGCCCTCGCCACGGACGTGCTGGCAGATCTCCCAGATGTTGGCGATGCCGGTCGCCGAGATCGGGTGCCCCTTGCTCTGCAGCCCGCCCGACACGTTGACCGGCATGTCGCCGTCGCGCCACGGCGCGCCCGACTCGAAGAAGTCGGCGGCGCCGCCCGGCTCGCACAGCTTGAGGTTGTCGTAGTGCACGAGCTCGGCGGTGGCGAAGCAGTCGTGCAGCTCGACGAGGTCGAGATCGGACGGGGCGACGCCCGCCTGCTCGTACGCCTGCTCGGCCGCATTGCGGGTGAGCGTGTTGACGTCGGGCAGGATCTGGCACGCCTCCTGGTACGGGTCGGAGGTCAGGATGCTCGCCGACACCTTGACCGCCCGCCGCTGCTGTTCGAGCGACAGGGTGCGCAGCTTGGCGCCGTTCGTGACGACCGCCGCGGCGGCGCCGTCGCAGTTGGCCGAGCACATGGGCCGCGTGTTCGGGTAGGCGATCATGATGTCGTTCATGATCTGGTCGAGCGGCATGTACTTCGAATAGGCCGCCAGCGGGTTGAGCGTCGAGTGGCTGTGATTCTTCTCACTGATGCGGGCGAACAGCTCGAACTGCTCACCGCCGTACGGGTGGTCGTGCAGGTACTCCATGCCGACCTGGGCGAAGACGCCCGGCATCGCCTCGGTGCCGATCCGGCCGTCGACCGGCCCGACGGCGCCGACGCGGCCGTTGCGCTCCCAGTGGTGACCGTCGGCCTTGGCGACACCGCCCGCGCCGAGGAGGCCGGCGCCGGCCAGCTTCTCGACGCCGACCGCGAGCCCCATCTCGACCTCGCCCGCCTTGACCGCCATGATCGCCGTGCGCAGCGCGGTGGCGCCGGTGGCGCAGGCGTTCGACACGTTGTAGGCGGGGATGCCCGTCTGGCCGACCTGCTTCTGGAGCTGCTGGGCGATCGAACCGCGGCCCATCAGGTTGCCGGCGGCGAGGATGCCCATGTCGGCCATCGTGACGCCGGCGTCGGCGAGGGCGGCCATGATCGCCTCCGCGCCGAGGTCGACGATGTCCTTGTCCGGGTGCTTGCCGAACTTGGTCATCGAGATCCCGAGGATCCAGATGTCGTCACTTGCGCTCATCGTGTTGCCTTTCTCAGCACGGCTCGAAGCCGTAGTTGATCGCTTCGACACCGTCGTCGTCGGTGCCCATCGAGTAGGTGGCGAGCCGGACGTCCATGCCCAGCTTCACGTGGTCGGGGTCGGGCGGGCAGTTGATGATGTTGCCCTTGCACGACGTACCGCCACAGTCGACGACGGCCGCGACGAACGGCACCTCGACGCCGGGCGCCGCGAACGTGATGATCGAGAACGACCGCACGGTTCCCTCTGGCGGGATGTCGACGGTGGTGAACTCGGTGCCGAAGCACTTCGCGCACGCGTTGCGGCGGTCGAAGTAGCGGGCGCCGCACGAGGTGCACTCGTTGGCGACCAGGTGCGGCTCGGGATCGAGCACCAGGTACTCGACCAGCGGAACCTTCTCGGCGACGGCCTGGTTTGCCATCTGCGCCCCCTCGTCTGCAGATCTGCGAACGGGGTGAGGGTAGCCAGGTGGCGCCTCCGCCTCCCACTGCGGCTGTCGGGAGCTCGACCGCAGGCTCCGACGTCGGCTTCACACGTGGGCTGCTAGGCCGACGGGCCGGTCTTCCCGCGCAGGACGGCCCCGGGAGGGCGATCACCCCTCACCGAGCC
>JAUHYJ010000763.1 GCA_030425785.1 Acidimicrobiia bacterium
GCTCTTGTTCGGGATGTTGTTGAGGTCCAGCTCACGAGCGGTGACCAACACCTGCTCGACGTCGCCGTCGAGCTCGTAGCGGTCGACGTCGAGGTCGTCGATCTTCAGACCGGCGACCTCACCACGGTCGAACGAGAAGCGAGGCAGCATCTGCGTCGGGTTGAGCAGACGCACGTTCCGGATCGGCTCGAGGTCGCTCTCGACATCGGTGGCGGTCAGACGCTGGAACTCGATCGGCACGGTCTCGACGTCGGCGATACCCATCGCCGCACGCGTCGCCTCGACGTTGCGGGCGATGTACACCGACTCGCGCTCTTCCTGGTTGGGCTGGACCACGAGCGACTGGACGAGGGCCGGGTAGATCACGGCACCACCGATCAGGACCACGAGCCACAGGCCCGACGCCACGATCGGCAGACGCCAACGATCGAACCGGATGGTCGAGAGGAACAGCACCGACGTCGTCAGGGCGATCAGCACCAGCAACATCAGCGCCGGGATCTGTGCGTTCACCACCGTGTAGGTGGCGCCCTGCACGAAGCCGCGCGTGTCGTTCGTGAGCTCGTAGCGGGCGACCCAGTAGTCGAGCGCCTTCAGCGCCGCGAGCAGCGACAGGAGCACTGCGATGTGCACCTTGGTGGCCGGGCGCACGGTCGGCATCGACGAGGTGAAGAGCACGCCGCCGTTCAGCAGGTGCGCCGCCGCCGTCAGGATGAGGACGATCACGAGCGCGGCGAACAACCAGTCGATCGCGAACGTCACGAACGGCAGCCGGAACACGTAGAAGCCGACGTCCTGTCCGAACTGGGGGTCGTTGAGCCCGAACGACTTGGCGTTGCGGAACAGCAGCCACTCCTGCCACTGCGCCGTCGCCGGCAGCGCCAGCATGAGCGCGAGCACCAGCGCCGTGCCGTAGCGGACGAGACGCAGGCGATGGCCGAAGACCTCGTGGAAGCGCTCGACGTACGGGTGCACGTTGGCCGGGAACGTCGTGGGGGCGCTGCGGTCGGCGAGCCACAGGTTGACGAACGCGATCGCCACGAAGATGGCGAAGAAGATGAGGAACAGCGACGTCTTCGCCCAGATCTGGCCCCAGAACACGTCACTGCGACCGAGCGCGTCGTGCCACAGCGCATCGACGTAGAAGCGGGCGATCGCCCGGCCGAACACGATGAACCCGAAGACGAGAACGCCCAGCGCGATGGCGATCGCCCGGCCGGAGAGGCGGGATCGCAGGCTCGGACGGGGAAGGTCGGTCTCGCTCGCCATGTTGCCGAAGGAGGCTAACGGCGAGAGCCGACGACGGGACGGCGCGCGGCCGTCACCGATCGGTGGGTAGCGTCAGGCAGCGGCAGCCGGGGTGTGCCGGCGCGGACGTGTGACCGGTCGGGAAGGCGTCGCCGGCCGCGACCGAGCCGGCGAGCGAGTTGTCCTCGCAGTCCGGGCACGGCGGCTCGGACGGGTCGACCGACCAGATCAGCGGGCGGCCGGCGTCGACGGCGACGGCGATGCCGCCGCCGTACGCGCCGAGGAACACGTCGTCGAGCTGGTCGTCGATGTGCTGGGTCTTCCACTCGCGGTACACGGCACGAACCCGCTTGGTGATCGCCTCGTTGTCGCCGGCGCCGTCGCCGATGGCACGCTCGAGGCGTTCGCGCAGCGGCTCGACGAGGGCGCTGCGCACGAGGTCGTGAGCGTTGGCGAGGGCGCCGTCGGCGATCAGCCGCTTGCGGAGCTTGGCCGTCGCCCGCTCACCGATCTCGACCGCACCTGCGACGGCGGCGTCGGCCAGTTCGTCGGCGAGGGCGTCGAGATAGTTCGCCGTGTGCTGATCGACCGCGGGCAGGAGGGCGTCGATCGAGACGACCGGCTCGCGCTGGCGGAGGTGGTCGAGCGCCTCGTTCTGTTCGTCGGCGAGCACGCGCTTGATGCGTCGAGCGCCGGCCACGATGAGCGGGACGAGGGCGGCATCTCGGCGCGAGAACGCCGTCTCGGC
>JAUHYJ010000092.1 GCA_030425785.1 Acidimicrobiia bacterium
GGTCCCGTCGGTGATCACGCCGACCGAGAAGAACTCGGTCGCCGTCGAGAAGCGCTCCTCGATCGTCAGGGTCCCCGAGCCGATGCCGGCGATCTCGCCGGTGAACTCGACGGTGTCGGCGCCCGACCCCCATGATCCGTCCTCGTCGGGCGTGCGGATGCCGGTGCCGACGCCGGTGCCCACGGCATCGCCGTCGAAGTCGGTCGTGGACGCGACGTCGACGGTGGTGCTGTCGGGGCGAGGTGTCTCCGTGTAGCCGCTGTCGTTCCATGTGCCGCTCGCCGTGACCGACGTGTAGGAGGTCCCGGGTGCAAACTCCGAGAAGCCGTCCCACGCACGTCCCTGGTCGGTGCTGAACGACCGGCCGATGCCGGTGTAGCCGGCCATGTCGCCGGTTGCGCCGATGAGGAACGACCGGTTGTCGATCACCGGACCGGTCGTCCAGTACGAGAGCCACTCGACGGTGCCGCTGCCGATGCCCTCGATCGTGGCCGGCCCGCCGTGCACGCCGATGCCGAACGCCGGATCGGTGCCGTCGACCACTTCGTGGCCGAACCCGGTGGTGGTCAACCCGCTCGTGGGGTCGGTGAGCGTGGATGTGTAGGTGTACGTCCGACGCTCCGTCCCGTCGTCGAACTCGACGAACTCGTTCGCGCCGGTCTGGCCGGCACTGCGGATCAGCCGGCCGTCGGCCGTCCGGATGGCGCTGGCGTCGACGGCCCCGGTGGGCGGCAGCGTCAGTTCGAGCGTGTAGTCGCCGAACGTCTCGACCGCTTCGGTGTCGGGATTGTCGGTACCGTCGGGGGCGCTGTAGGCGAAGGTCCCGGTCGCGCCGAGGAACGACCCCGTGCCGGCGGTCACGACCCCGGTGTTCTCGGCCGCGCCGCTGTACTGCGACGCCCATTGCTCCTCGATCACGAGGGTTCCGCTCCCGATGCCATCGATGTCGACGCTGGCGAGCAACTCGTGGCGACCGTCGAGCCCGTCCTCCGCAGCGTTCGTGACGTAGGTGCCGTTGACGGCCCCCACGCCGACCATGTCGCCGGTCAACACGTCGTCGCCGGAGAACGTCCCGACGCCGTCCTCGTCGGGCGGCGCGAACTCGAGCACCCCGCTCAACCGGCCGGACAGGCTGAAGCTTCGCGGCGCCGTCGAGTCGGTGGCGCTGACGTCTGCGTCGACGGTGTCGGGTTCGGCGTCGGGTTCGGCGTCGGGCGCCCCCTGTTCGGGGACCTCCTCGACGTCGTCCGGGGTGACCAGGTCGTCGCCGTCGTCGTCGGGTGGCGACTGCACCGTCGGGACCGGGTCGGATGGGATCTGTTCGTCGTCGCCGCCGGTCCCGAACGTGACGATGGCGCCGATGGTGAGGGCGATGACCGCCGCCGCGGCTGCGACGAGGGGCCACCGGCGGGTGGGCATGGTGTTGTCGGTGAGCATGATGATCTCCGTGTCCTGAACTCGTGCCGGTTCGGCGATCCGCGTGTGGATCGCTTCCCAGGCGTCGGATGACGGAGTTGCTCGGTCGGCGATCACCTGCAGGTCGCGGCGAAGGGTGTCTTCGAAGCGCGTCATGGTGTGAGCTCCTTGCGCATCGCGCCCATCGCGCGTCGCAGGTGCGAGCGGACGGTCGCGGCGGGCTGGTCGGTGATCTTCGCGATCTCTGAGGCCCGGTACCCGCAGTAGTACTTCAGTACCACCGGGATGCGTTGATGTTCGGGAAGGGAGTGCAACACGTCCCAGAGCGACTCGGCCTCGGGTGTGAGGTCGTGTGGTCGCTCCGGGACGTGCTGCTGCATCAGCCGACGCCGCCTCAGGAGCGAGCGACACCTGCTCACCACGATGGTGCGCAGGTAGCCGCCCGGTTCACGAATTGTTGTCCCAGGTTCGTCGAGCCGGCGCGAGATCTCCACGAACGAGTCCTGGACGACCTCTTCGGCCTCAGCGTTGTTCCCGATGAGCGTGAATGCGAGCCGCACCATGCCGACGTACTCGGCGCGGTACAGCTGCTCGATCGTGGCGGTGGGCCCCATGCGGACCGCCACGGTCTCGGTGTTGCGCATTCCCTCCATCACTTCGTACGGCGCACGACGCCGGGGAAACGTTGCAGGAGATCTCATCTTCGCCCACCACCCACGGGTGGCCCGAGCGAGTCTCGCGCGTCAGCGGACGGCAGCGAGACGGATGCCGAGCGACTCGGCGACCGCCGCGACGTCGTCGTCGGGCGACGCCATCCGCAGCAGCGGCAGGCCGGTGAACACCGGCGTCAGGAGGTCGCGCACGGCGTCCTCGTAGGCACGGCGGGCGCGGCGGCCGCCGACGAAGTCGAAGTCGGGGCTCCAGCGGCGCGAGAACGCGGCCGCGGCGCGCTGGCGCCAGGCCTCGATCAGCTGGCGGTATGCGTCGAGGCTGAAGCCGAGCGCCGACGTGGTGGGGTAATGGTCGAGGCTGACGAGCCGGTCGCTCGTGAGGTGACCGACGTCGTCGACGGTCACGTGCTGGTGGCCGACCGCCATGCTCGGACGCAGTGGGGTGTCGGGCAGGTGCGACAGCGCCCGGCGATCGCCGCCGAGCGCTGCATGGACCTCGTCGAGTGCGTCGATCACCGCATCGGGCGCCTCGCGCCGCACGAGCGGGTTCAGATGGCCGCGCGCGGTGAGCCACGCACTGCTCGACGCCGGTCGCGCCGCGAGACCTCGGCGATGCAGTTCTGCGGTGAGCGCGGCGTCCATGCCCCTCTTTCGGCGTGCCGTGCCCCGAACTTGACGCTCCCGGCCCCGCCCGACGAGACGGTGGGGGTGTTCAGTCGGGTGCGCGGGCGCGGCTCGGCTGCACCCGAGGGGCTTCGTTCGGCATCTTCGGGTAGACGGGCGGCCACGGTGCGTCGGGGATCCCGTCCGCGATCTGCTCGGCGAACCGTTCGACGAAGGGCGCGATGTCCTGGGGATGATCGTTCATGTCGGCCCACGGGTCGCCGCGCTCGGCCAGCCGGTCGGGCACCGTCCGGATCGTGAGCTCGTCGGGCGAGACCGACATCAGCTCGTCCCACTCGATCGGCGTCGACACCTGGGCGCCGACCCGTGGTCGCACACCCCACGCGCCGAACACGTTCTTGTGCGGCGCGTTCTGGTTGAAGTCGACGAAGACCTTGCCGTCCCGCAGCTCCTTCCACCACTCGGCCGTGAACACCTCGGGGTGGTCGGTGGCGAGGTCGCGGGCGATCACCACGGATGCGCCGCGCACGGCGAAGCTGTCGTAGCCGTCGACGACGCGCACGTAGATGTGCATCCCCTTGCTGCCGGTCGTCTTCACGTACGACCGGATGCCGCGTTCGGCGAAGTACAGCCGCACGAGCATGGCGGCCTCGCGGATGTCGTCGAAGGTCTGACCGGGCGAGGGGTCGAGGTCGATGCGCAGCTCGTCGGACCACTGCGGCTTGTCGGCGGTGTACTGCCACACGTGGAGACCGAGCACGCCCATGTTCGCGGCCCACAGCACGTGGGCCAGATCGGCGATGACCAGCGCGCGCGACGGCGTGCCGTTGATGGTCTGGACGGTGGTGGTCGTCAGCCAGTCGGGGGCCGACTCGGGGATCCGCTTCTGGAAGAAGCTCTTCCCGCCGACGCCGTTGGGGTAGCGCTCGAGCAGGACGGGCCGGTTGCGGATCCAGCGCATCAGCGGATCGCCGACCGCCAGGTAGTAGCTCGCCAGGTCGAGCTTGGTGAGCCCCAGCTTCGGGAACAGCACCTTGTCCGGGTTGGTGATCGAGACGGGTCGCCCCTCGGCGACCAGCTCGACCGGTGCGCCGTGCTCGTCCCGCTTCGCCATGGGTGCAGCGTACGCGTGCAGTGGACCGCGCCGCCGACGCGCCCGCGGCCCGGTGCGGCGTGAGAGCATGCGGGCATGACCCTCGACGACCACCGAAGCGCGGCAGCACGTCTGATCGACCTCGATCGCCGCCACCAGATCCATCCGTACGTCGAGTTCGACCGTCTCCCCGTCGAGGACAACCTGCCGATCGTCGCCGGGTCTGGTGCCCGACTCGTCGACGCCCATGGCCGCACCTACATCGATGCCGTCGGGGGCATGTGGTGCACCCAGGTCGGTCTCGGCCGCGACGAGATGGCCGATGCGATCGCCGACCAGGTGCGACGGCTGGCCTACGCGAACCCGTTCGCCGACATGACGAACGAACCGTCGACGCTGCTCGCCGCGAAGCTCGCCGAGCTGGCACCGGGCGACCTGAACCACGTGCTGTTCACCACTGGTGGCTCGACCGCCGTCGACGCCGCGTACCGGCTCGTGCAGTTCTACCAGCACGTTCGCGGCACGCCCGAGAAGCGTCACGTGATCAGCCGCGTCGACGCGTACCACGGCTCGACGTTCGCCACGATCTCGATCGGGGGCAAGCCCGACGACCGGGTCGAATACTTCGACTACCTCACCGACACCGTCCATCACCTGTCGTCGCCGAACTTCTACCGGTTCGGTGACGGCCGCTCCGAGCAGGAGTTCGCCGACGCACTCGTGGCCGAGTTCGACGCGAAGGTGGCCGAGCTCGGCGCCGACCGCGTCGGTGCGTTCTTCGCCGAGCCGATCATGGGCTCGGGCGGCGTGATCATGCCGCCGGCCGATTACCTGCGGCGAATCTGGGAACGCTGCCGCGAGCTCGACATCGTGTACGTCAGCGACGAGGTCGTCACCGGGTTCGGTCGACTGGGGGAGTGGTTCGCATCCGAGTCGATCTTCGGCATCACGCCCGACATCATCACGACCGCCAAGGGTCTGACGTCGGGCTACCTGCCGCTCGGCGCCGCCATCGTCAGCGACCGTCTCTTCGACGTGATCGCCGAGCCGGGCCACGAGCGCTACCTGTCGCTCGGCTACACGTACTCGGGCCACCCGGTCTCGTGTGCGGCGGCGTTGAAGAACATCGAGATCATCGAACGCGAGGGCCTGCTCGAACGGGTCCGCGAGATCGGGCCGTACTTCATCGAGCAGCTCCGGACCCTGGCCGACCTGCCGATGGTCGGCGAGGTCCGCGGATCGCACCTGATGGCGTGTGTCGTCTTCGTCCGGGATCAGGCGACCAAGGCCCTCTACGACGAGTCGTTCGACGTCGGCCATCGCGTGGCGAACGCGTGCGAGCCGAAGGGCGTGCTCGTCCGACCGATGGTGCACCTCAACGTCATGTCGCCCCCGCTCGTGATCACTCGCGACGAGATCGATCAGGTCGTCGCCGCCCTGCGTGAGGCGATCATCGAGGTCCGCGCCGACCTGGACGCGCTCACCTGATCGTCACACCGCCCGTCGGGTGGCGCGGGCCGCGACCACCCCGAGCCCGACGAACAGCGAGCCCGACACCCATCGCCGTACGAACGCCTGGGCGCGACCGCGCACGAGCAGGTGCCGCACCGTGCTCGCCAGTGCCGCCCACGTGCCGTCCATCACGCAGCCGAGCAGGGTGAACACGGTGCCGAGGACGAGCGCCTGTGACCACGCCGGGCCGCGGTCGGGTTCGATGAACTGGGGGAGGAACGACAGGAAGAACAGCGCGACCTTCGGGTTGAGCGTGTTCACGATCACGCCCTGTCGGAACGCGCGCCGGCGGTCGATCGACGGCGCTGCGAGCGACAGGTCGTCCGGGCGGTGGGCCAGCGTGCGGATGCCGATGCCGACGAGGTAGGCCGCGCCGAGCCACTTGACGACCGTGAACGCGGTCGCCGACGTCGCCAGCACGGCCGACAGCCCGGCGGCCGCAGCCACGACGTGGACGAAGTTGCCGAGCTCGAGCCCGGCCACCGACGCGAACGCCGTCGCTCGGCCGTCAGCGATGCTCCGGTTGACGATGTACGCGACGGCGGGCCCCGGAATGCAGAACAGGACGAACGAGGCGGCGAAGAACGCGAGCAGCGCGTCGGAGCTGGGCATGTGCGGAGCGTATGGAGGCCGTGTCCCGTCGGCCGCGCCGGTTTCGGCGTTGGCGTCGCGCCGCCGTGTCCGGTCGGCCGCGTCGGTGTCGGGGTGTGTCGCCGTGTCCGGTCGGCCGCGTCGGTGTCGGGGTTGGTGTCGGGGTTGGTGTCGCGCCGCGGTGTCCGGTCGGCCGCGTCGGTGTCAGGGTTGGTGTCGGGGTTGGTGTCGCGCTGCGGTGTCCGGTCGGCCGCGTCGGTGTCGGGGCTAGCGTCGGGCCGCCGTGTCCCGTCCAGCACGTCGGTGTCGGGGTTGGTGTCGTGTCGCCGTGTCCGGTCGGCCGCGTCGGTGTCGGGGCTAGCGTCGGGCCGCCGTGTCCCGTCCAGCACTCGACATCCGTGACCGCCGTGCGCTGGTCGCCGTCGCCGCTCAGTTCTTCGTGAACGGGGCGATGACCGCATCGTTCATCGCCCGCGCCCCGCAGATCCGCGACCGGCTCGGGGTGTCGCTCGACGCGTTCGGTCTGTTGCTGACGGTGTCCGCGTCGGTCGGTGTGATCGGCAGCCTGCTCGCCGGGCGGATCATCCACGCAGCCGGGACGCGCCGGATGCTGCAGGTCGGTGCCGTCGTGATGGTGCTCAGCCTGCCCGTGATCGGGGCGGCGACGGCGCCGGCCGTCTGGCTGGTCGGGATGTTCGCCTATGTGTTCGTCGACGTGTTCGTCGACATCTCGATGAACCTGCAGGGGTCGTGGATCAGCGCTCGCCGCCACGCCCCGGTGATGAACCGGCTGCACGGGCTGTGGAGCGTCGGCACGCTCGCCGGCGGGTTGGGTGCCGTGGCCGCGAACGCCGCCGGTTGGTCACCGTTCGCACACCTCACGGCGGTCGCGATCGTGATGGCCGTGATCCTGCTGGCGTTGACGCGACGGTTGCTCGAGCACGACCAGGACGACCACGGTGACCAGGACGATCCGGAGGATCCGGGCGATCAGGGCGAGAGGGGCGACCAGGGCGACCAGGCCGAATGGAGCTCGGCGGCGAGACCGGCGAGGATGGCGACGGTCGGTCGAGCACCGATCGTGCTGCTCGTGCTGGCGGGCACCTTCGCCGTGGTGATGGAGGTCACCGGCGGCGACTGGGCGACGTTCCGCCTGACCGACGACTTCGGCGCGACGGCGGCGACGGCGAGTGCGGCGTTCGTCGCGTACACGCTCGGGATGTCGGCGATGCGGTTCGGCGGTGATTCGTTGCAGGTGCGGCTGGGCCGGTCGGCGTTGCACCGGTGGTCGGTGGCCGTCGCCTCTGTGGGGTTCGTCGTCGCGACCCTCATCCCGAGTCGAGGGGTGGCGATCGTCGGGTTCGTGCTGGTCGGTCTCGGCGTGGCGACCTTCATGCCGAAGCTCTACGACGACGCCGCCCGGGTGCCGGGACGCCGCGGGGCGGGGCTCGGCGCGATGACGGCGGGGATGCGGGTCGCGTTCCTCGTCACCCCGGTCGCCGTCGGCGGACTCGCCGCGACGAGCCTGTCGGTCGGCGAGGCGATCGCGATCTGTTCGCTGCCGGCGGCGGCAGGGCTGGCGATCGTGACCGAGTGGAACGACCGCCTGTTGCGCTCGGCGTCGAGACGGACTGGCGCCGACATATAAGAGTCTGCTTATATGTCGGCATGGCCGCCGACGCCGCCGACGACACCGACGACAGCGCGTTCCGGGCGCTCGCCAGCGAGCCGCGGCGCCGGATCCTCCGCCTCGTGCGCGACGACGCGCGGGCCGTCGGCGAGCTGGCCGACGAACTCGGGGTGTCGCAGCCGGCGGTCAGCCAGCACCTCGCCGTGCTGCGCGAGGCCGGGCTCGTCACCGTCGCCCCCGTCGGACGCCGTCGTCTGTATCGCGTCGACCGGGAGGCGCTCACCGAACTGCAGTCGTTCTTCGACCGGTATTGGGAGAGCGCACTCGACCGCCTCGAGTCGGCCGCCGTGCAGGATGCAGCCGACCGGAGGGAGGCGTCGTGATCCTCGCCGAGTGCGACCGCACGATCGCCGCGCCGGTCGACGTGGTTTGGCGCCTGCTCACGACGGCTGAGGGACTGGCCGGGTGGATGGCTGCCGAGGCGTCGGTCGATCTGCGACCCGGCGGGGTCATCACCTGGCGACACGACAACGGCGAGGTCGTCGAGGGTGAGGTGCGCGAGGTCGTGCCGATGCGCCGGTTCGTCTTCACGTACGGCTGGGCGACCGACTTCCTGCCGGTGCCGCCGGGCTCGACGCTGGTGACGATCGAGCTCGACGCGAGCCCGACGCACACGACCGTGTCGGTCCGTCACGCCGGCCTCGGCGCCGAGCTGGCGGCCCGCCACACCGAGGGATGGACGTACTTCATCGAGCAGCTCGCGGCGCGGGCGGAGGAGGCGATGGCATGAGCTTCGACGGATTCGACCCGGCCGCGGTCGCACTGCTCGACCGGCTGCCCGACATGGACGCCGACGAGTACGGCGCTCACAAAGCGGTGCTCGCCGCCGGGCTGACCAAGCCGGGCGGCGCGCTGATCGCCGACGTGGCCGACCGGCTCGATGCGGACCTCACGGTGGTGCCGCGCAGTTCGGTCTCGCCGATGCACCGCGACCTGCGGTTCGCTGCGGCCGGTTCGCCGCGCTACAAGGACCACCTCCTGCTCACCGCATGGGAAGGCACCGACAAGAAATCGTCGCCGATGTTCTGGATCAGGGTCGATGCGAGTCGGGCCGGGTTCGCGAGCGGGATGGGCTTCTCGCCGGCGGTGCGCGATCGCTGGCGCACGGCGGTGGGCGGCGACGCAGGGGAGACACTCGCCGCCGAGCTCGATCGGCTCGCGGCCGAGCGCGGCGCCGAGGTCGCCGGCGATGCGGTGAAGCGCGTGCCGGCGCCGTTCGACGCCGATCATCCCCGCGCCGACCTGCTGCGCCTGACCGGGTTCCAGGTCCGGTTCATCGACCCGCTGCCCGACTCGATCGGTACGCCCGAGTTCGCCGGATGGTGCGCCGACCGGCTCGCTGCGCTGTTGCCCGTCCACCGTTGGCTCCTGGCCAACCTCGCCTGATCGAGACCTGATCGAACCGAAGGGAACCACCATGCCGCAGACCGACGAATCCGTGTTCTGGGAGCTGATCGACGAGCTCCAGGCCGACGACCCGCGTGTCGAGGAGGGCACGATCATGAGCTCGCGCTGCGCACGCGTCAGCGGCGAGTTCCTCGCGCTGGTCAACCACAAGGGCAGCGGGCTCGTGGTCAAGCTGCCCAAGGCCCGGGTGCAGGAACTGATCGAACAGGGCGCCGGTCAGCCGTTCGCTCCGGCCGGCAAGGTGTTCTCCGAGTGGGTGTCGGTGCCGCAGCGCGATCGCCGCCGTTGGCGGTCACTGCTGCGCGAGGGCGTCGCGTTCGTGGCGCCGAGCTGACCGACGTCGTCCGCCGACCGTGCCGTAGAGGACGGCGGCGATGACGATGACCCCGCCCACGACGGTGCGGGCACTCGGCGCCTCGTCGAAGAACAGCCATGCCCACGTCGTCGCCGCGACGGTCTCGACCGGCGTGAAGAGCGCCACCTCCGACGTCGGCGCGTACTTGGGTGCGGTCGAGTAGCCGATGCGGCCGATGGGGTTGAAGATCAGCCCCATCAGGCCGACGGCCACGAACACGCGCACGGGCGCGTCGCCGACCGACGCGAACGGCGCGGTGGCGATCGCCATGACCGCCGAACTGGCGGCCAGGGCCAGCGGACGGTTGATCTCGGGGTACCGCCGCCAGATCAGCAGGCTGAGCGTGACGAGGAGGACGGCGGTCAACGCCAGCAG
>JAUHYJ010000093.1 GCA_030425785.1 Acidimicrobiia bacterium
CCCCGGCGAGCCGTTCAACACCGAACACGTTCGCTGCAAGATCTTCGAGGGGCGCCACGACGCGATCGTCGCCTACCGCAACCGCTACCAGGAGATCGTCGTGCCACGCATCGACGAGCTCCCGGTGTGGAACACCACCGAGACCTGGCAACCGCCGGCCACCTGATCGAACCGACTGATCGAACCGAACTGAACTGACTGAACCGACTGAACCGAGGGGAGTTCACCGACATGATGACGCAGGAACAGAACGACGAGCTGACCCGGGTGGGGCCGGGTACACCGATGGGCGAGGTGCTGCGGCACTATTGGTACCCCGTGTGTTTCGAGCGCGAGCTCGACGAGTTCCCGGTCAAGAAGGTCCGGCTGCTGGGCGAGGACTTCGCGGCGTTCAAGACACCCGACGGTCAGTACGGCATCGTCGCCGAGAAGTGCCCGCACCGCGGTGCGTCGATGGTCTACGGCATCGTCGAAGAGGGCGGCCTCCGCTGCGGCTACCACGGCTGGAAGTTCGACCACGACGGCAACTGCACCGAGATCCTCGCGGAGCCCGACTCGTCGCCCCAGTTCCGCTCGAACGTCTGCACCAAGGCCGGCAAGGCCCAGGCGCTCGGCGGGATGGTGTGGGCCTGGATCGGTGAGGGCGAGGCGCCCTATCTGCCCCGGTACGAGGCGTACGTGATGGAGGGCGTCCGCGACGTCGGGCACTCGATGCTGCCGTGCAACTGGCTCCAGATCATGGAGAACGCCGTCGATCCGTACCACGTCGAGGCGCTGCACGGGAACTACTTCGCGTTCATCGCCGAGTGGAAGGGCTTCGAGATGCCCTCGGCGTTCAAGAACAAGCACGTCAAGGTCGGCTTCGACCCGTTCGAGCACGGCATCATCAAGCGGCGCCAGCTCGTCGGCCAGACCGAGGAGGACGACGACTGGAAGATCGGTCATCCGCTCGTGTTCCCGTACAAGATGTGGGTCGGCGGCAACGGCGTGTTCCAGATGCAGATCCGTGTGCCGGTCGACGACACCCACACCTGGATGCTCTTCTACACGGTGCACGCGCCCGAGGGCGCCGAGCCGGTCGACCAGATGTACCCCGTCGATTACGAGTACGAGTGGATCGACGACAAGGGCAACTTCATCGTCGACTACATCGAGGGCCAGGACATCATGGCCTGGGTCACCCAGGGCGAGATCGCCGACCGCACCGTCGAGAACATCACCAAGAGCGACGTCGGCGTCATCGCCATGCGCCGGATGTACCGCGATCAGATCGAGGCGGTCCGCGAGGGACGTGACCCGATCGCGGTCACCCGACACGAGCACGACGTCATCGAGCTGCCGCTCGAGCGGTTCAAGTTCGGGCGCGGCGCCGAGTTCGCCACCCAGTGGATCGACCGCGGCTCGATGAAGTACTCGCCGCAGGCGGACGATCTCAAGAAGCTGCACATCCAGGCGTGGGCGAACCGCGAGGGCGAGCCCGAGACGAAGATCGCCCCCGGTCAGTGATCGATCATCGCTACTGGGCGCGCTACCTCCAGCGCGCCGTCGACGACCGCCGCGAGGTGCAGGGGATCGGCGCGCAGATCGGCGAGCTGTCGCTCCCCGACGCCTACGAGATCCAGGAGACGCTCGTCGCCGAGCGGATGTTCGCCGGCGATGCGTTGGCGGGCGCCAAGCTCGGGCTGACCTCGAAGGCCAAGCAGGAGCAGATGGGCGTCGACGAACCGGCCTACGGCTGGGTGCCGTCGTCGTCGGTCCTCGGCGCCGACGCCGAGGTCGAGCTGGCCGACCTGATCCACCCGCGTGCCGAGCCCGAGTTCGTGTTCGTGATGGGCGACGACCTGGCGTCGCCGAACTGCACCGCCGACCAGGTGCTCGACGCGACCGAACGTGTCGTCGGCGGGATCGAGATCATCGACTCGCGCTACGAGGCGTTCAAGTTCACGCTGCCGGACGTGATCGCCGACAACACCTCGGCGGCTCGGGCCCTGATCGGCGAGTCGGGCGTCGCACCGCGCGACGTCGACCTCACCCAGGTCGAGTGCACGTTCACGGTCGACGGCGAGCTCACGGGCACGGCAACCGGGGCCGCGCTGCTCGGCGACCCCGCCGAGTGCGTCGCGATGCTGGTCCGCCACCTCGCCCGCAAGGACCGCGGCCTGCTGGCGGGCTGGATCGTGCTCGCCGGTGCACCGCTCGGTGCCGAACCGCTGGCGCCGGGTGCGGTCGCCACGGCCGGCTACAGCCACTTCGGCGACGTGACCGTCCGAGCCGTCTGAACCTGTCAGCGGGGGTCAGGCACAAGTCGCAAGGTTGAAGGAGACAGACATGCCACTGGTGAACGTGACGATGGCGCGCGGGCGCAGCGTCGAGGACAAGGCGGCGATGTTGCATGCGATCGCCGACGCGATCCACACCTCGATCGGCGCACCGCGCGACTCGATCCGGGTGTGGGTGACCGAGGTCGAGAACACCGACTTCCTCGCCGGGACCGAGATCCTGGCCGACAAACAAGCCCGCCTCGCGCGTGAACGGGGGGACGAGGCATGAGCGTCGACCAGCAGCTGATCCGTCAGGCCGCCGACGCACTCTGGGAGGCCGACCGGACCTGCACGCCGATCGCCCCGATCCGCGAGCTGCTCGGCACCTCGACCGATCTCGACGTCGGGTACGCCGTCCAGGAGATCAATGCGCAACGGTCGCTCGATCTCGGGCGCAAGGTGAGCGGCCGCAAGATCGGCGTGACGTCGAAGGCGGTGCAGCAGCAGATCGGCGTCGACCAGCCGGACTACGGCACCCTCTACGTCGACACCGAGTACGGCGACGGCGTCGAGATCCCGGCGAGTCGCCTGATCCAGCCGCGGGCCGAAGGCGAGGTCGCGCTGGTCGTCGGTCGCGAGCTCGATCACGCGCCGCACAGCTTCGGGCAGGTGATGCGGGCGATCGAGTACGCGCTCCCGTCGATCGAGGTCGTCGACTCCCGCATCGAGAACTGGCAGATCTCGATCGTCGACACCATCGGCGACAACGCCTCGTGTGGCGTCTACGTGCTCGGATCGCGCCCGGTGCCGTTGAGCGCGTTCGACATCCGGACGGTGCCGATGGCGATGTCCGTCAACGGCGCGGTCGCGTCGGAGGGGACGGGCGCCGCCTGCCTCGGCAACCCACTGCACGCCGCCACCTGGTTGGCCGACGTGCTGTGCGAGCGCGGCATCCCGCTGCAGCCGGGCGACGTGCTGATGACGGGCGCCCTCGGCCCCATGAAGGACCTCGCCACCGGTGACGAGGTCGACCTCGACTTCGGCCCGCTCGGCCGGGTCACCACCAAGCTCGTCGACGAGTGACCCTCGGCGGCCACGGCCGCCGTTGCGCACCGCGACCCGACTGTGGACGTCGGCGCTACGTCAGAGCAGCGCGAGCATGGCATTGATCGCCGCGGCCGGCAGGCCGAGTGCGACTCCCAGTTCGACGAGCGCTGCCTGCTGCACCGGGTGCAGTTCGTCGCCGACCGAGCGGGCGATCTCGTCGAGCAGGCGAAGCTTCCCGGGAGCCGTCAGCTCGTCGGCGAGCCGGCGGCACGAGGCGATCGCCAGGAGCGAGCAGCCGTGCACGCCGTCGGCCGACCGCAGCGCCACGTTGCCGCGATGGACGGCGTCGGAGCGCCATTGTTCGAGGCGGGCCTGCGTCGGCACCGCGAGGACGCCGACCGAGTGCTCGTGGTGGCACACGCCACACTCGACGAACGTGACGCCGTCGTCGCCGTCGACGTGCACACCACCGCGCTCGACGCCGCAGTGCGGGCAGACGAACTCGACGAAGCGGAACAGCGTGGTCGTGCGGGCGACCGGTGCGTCGAGTTCGTCGGTGAGGGTCATGGCTGCGCTCATCGGTGGGGGTCCTTTCTGGTGCCTCCGTCGTGCACTGCGATGATCGACCACCGACGTGACCCAGTCGAGCACTCCTGAATGAGCCTTGAGGATGGATGTCAAGACCGCGTCGAGAACATTGTGTTCAGGTCGAAGTTTGAACATGTCGAGACGATCCGGAGACAACGGCCTGAGGGCCGAGGGCGCTGCCTCACCCCGTGATCTCGACGTTCTCGACCATCAGCACGGTCTTGCCGGCCGTGCGGCCCGCGGCGACGTCGTCGAGCCGGTCGACGGCCTCGCCCAGCGGCGCGACCACCGTCACGCACGGATCGAGACGGCCCGCCCGATACAGGGTCACGATCTCGTCGGTGGCTTGCCGGACGAGCGACGGGTGGCGCAGTGCGGTCGGCGTCCAGTACATCCCGTGCACCGACAGGCAGCGCACGAGCGCCTGGTTCGTCGGCACGGCCGGGACCTCGCCCGACGCGAACCCGACGACGACGTAGCGACCGTCGGCTCGCAGCAGGCGCCACGACCCGTCGAACACCGGCCCGCCGACGGGGTCGACGACGACGTCGACGCCGCCGAACCGCTCGCGCACGGCCGTGTGCCAGTCGGCGCGTCGGTTGTCGATCGCGAGGTCGGCGCCGAGGACGTCGACGCGTTCGAGCTTGCCGGCTGAAGCGGTGCCCACCACGGTGCACCCCGCGGCCGTCGCCAACTGTACGGCCATCGACCCGACCCCACCGGCGGCGGCGTGGACGAGGACGACGTCGTCCGCCGTCACACGCGCGGCGTGGTGGAGTGCGAACCAGGCGGTCTGCGCATTCGTGAACAGCCCGATCGCCGCGGCCCAGTCGACGTCGTCGGGCAGGCGCGCGAGATGGCGCGCGTCGGCGGCGCAACGCTCGGCCCACGACCCGTGTTGCGGCGACGCGACACCGACGACGCGGTCGCCGACCGAGAGCGATCGCGAGTTCGATGCCACGACGACCCCCGCCGCCTCGAAGCCGGGAACGAACGGATGGCTCGGCCGGAGCTGGTACCGGCCGTCGATCATCAGGCGATCGGCGAAGTTCGCCGCCGCGGCGCGGACCTCGACGATCGTGTGGTGGGCGTCGTCCGGGTCGAGCGTCGGCGGGTCGAGGTCGTCGGCGAGCTCGACGACGCCGCGAGTGACGACCCGCCAGCCGCGCATCAGGCCAGCAGGCGGTCGATCGACCGGTGGAAGTGCTGCAGCGCCGGCTCGTTGCGCCCGAACACGACATGCTCCTGGGCGCGCGTGTGGGCCCCGCGTTGGATGCCGGCTGCAGTGGTGAAGTCCTCGGCGTCGGTGACATCGACGAGCAGGTCGAAGTTCTTCCGCCAGTAGTGGTCGTCGTGGCCGTCGTCGGTCGGCACGTAGAGCGACACGTCGAGATGGGCCTCGTCGGGCGACGAGCCGGGCCGCGATTGGTACAGCTGGATGTGGTCCTGCTGGTGGATCAGCACCGTGTTGGGAACGACGAACCACAGGACGGTGGCGTGGGGGAGCAGCCGCCGATCGTCGGGCGCCATGTCGTCGAGTTCGGCGATCGATCGGCGCGTCGCGATCATCCGGCCGTGCGGGCCGAAGTCGTCGAACAATGCGAAGTCGTCGTGGATGAGCGGCGCCAGGGTCGTGCGATGCAGCGTGGTGAGGTGGTACGCCTCGCAGAACGTGTCGACGGCGAGCTTCCAGTTGATCGGTCGGGTGAACGTGCGGGTGCCGAACCAGCGGAGACGGTCGAGACCGAGCGGCCCGAGCTCTCGTTCCGCGCCGTGGAGCGGCTGGTCGGGCAGCGTGCCGTCGGGGTCGCCACACGTCCAGATGATGCCGTCGCGCTCGAGCACCGGCAGCCGGGTGAGACCCACCAACTCGCCGTCGAAGTGCTCGCCCCGTCGTCGCGACATCCCGGCGCCGTCGAGCCCGTACACCCAGCCGTGATAGGGGCAGGTGAGGCGCGCCGCCGAACCGCACCCCTGGGCGACCTCAGCTCCTCGGTGCCGGCAGACGTTGAGCATCGCGTGCACCGACCCGTCGTCGTCACGGGTGACGACGACCGGCTGGTCGCCGACCATCACCGTCGCGAACGACCGTGGCGTCGGGACGAGGCCGGACAGACCGACGACGGCCGGCGCCGTGGCGATGACCTGTCGTTCGCGGGCGAACCGTTCGACGTCGGTGTAGTCGCTCACGGGGACGTGCATCACCGAGGGCGCGGTGTCCGTACCGCGGCCGGCGGCGCGGTGGTGCTCGATGCGTTCGATGAGGGCGTGTTGGGTGATGAGATCCATGGTCGGGGTCGTTCCGGGTCGGTTCGACTCACGGTAGATCGTTCGGCTGTGATTCCATGAGTGCAGCGTCACCCTCCCGGTGGCGGGACGAGATGGGGGTCCGTTCATGAAGTGCAAGGCTGCGATCTGCCACGGGGTCGGACACGACTGGTCGATCGAGGAGATCGAGGTCGATCCGCCGAAGCCGGGTGAGGTCCTGGTGCGCTGGACGCACGCCGGCTTGTGCCACAGCGACGAGCACCTGCTGACGGGCGACTTCGACCCGCCTCCCGAGGCGAAGCAGGCGATGGGGATCGAGTCGATCTTCCCGATCATCGGCGGCCACGAGGGCGCCGGCGTCGTCGCCGAGGTCGGATCGGGCGTCACCAGCGTCGCGGTCGGAGATCACGTGTCGGCCTCGTTCGTCCCGGCGTGCGGCACGTGCCGCTACTGCTCGAGCGGCCGCCAGAACCTGTGCGACCAGGGTGGCGGCGCGTTCCTGCCCGGGATGATCACCGACGGCACGAGCCGGCACCGGCTGGCGGACGGGACCGAGCTGCTGCTGATGGCGAAGCTCGGCACCTTCGCCGAGTACTCGTGCGTCGCCGAATCGCAGGTGATCAAGGTCGACACCGATCTGCCACTCGACGTCGTCTCGCTCGTGTCGTGCGGCGTCGCGACCGGCTGGGGCTCGGCGACGCGACGTGGCGACGTCCGCCCGGGCGACACGGTCGTCGTCGTCGGCTGCGGCGGCATCGGGATGAACGCAGTGCAGGGCGCGGCGATGGCGGGGGCCAAGCGGGTGGTCGCGATCGATCCGCTGGAGTTCAAGCGCGAGACGGCCATGGAGTTCGGTGCCACCCACGCGTTCGCGTCGATGGAGGAAGCGTTCGCGCCGGTGACCGAGATGACGGCGGGCCAGATGGCCGAGGTCGTCATCATGACCCCGGGCGTGCTGTACGGCGACCTGATGAACCTCGGCACCAAGCTGGCCGGAAAGGGGGGCACGATCGTCGCGACGGCCGTCGCACCGATCACCCAGACCTCGGCCGACGTCAACCTGTTCGAGCTGACCCTCTGGCAGAAAGAGATCAAGGGCACGATCTTCGGCTCGCTCAACCCGCGCGCCGACATCCCGAACCTGCTGTCGATGTACCAGGCCGGCACGCTCAAGCTCGACGAGCTGATCACCAACACGTATCCGCTCGACGACATCAACGTCGGCTACCAGGCGATGCGCGACGGTGAGAACATCCGCGGCGTCGTGGTGCACGCGGGATGAACGAGATCCGCCGACTCGTCGACATCAGCCGGCACTGGGCGCGCGAGGCGCCCGATCGCACGGCGATCACGGCGGGCGACCGCACGTGGACGTTCGCCGAGCTCGAAGCCGAATCGTGCCGGGTGGCCCAGGGGCTGATGGTCGCCGGTGTGGGTGCCGGCAGCCGGGTCGCCTACCTCGACAAGAACACCCCCGAGTACTTCACGCACCTGTTCGGCGGGGCCAAGCTCAACGCCGTCTCCGTCGCCGTCAACTGGCGGCTCGCACCGCCCGAGATGGAGTTCATCATCGACGACGCCGAGGCGGTCGTGCTGTTCATCGGCGAGGACTTCCTCGGACACCTCGCCCAGATGACGCTGCCGACCGTGCGTGAGGTCGTCGTCGTCGGGGACCCCGGCGACTCGGGTCACCCGTCGTACGACGAGTGGCTCGCGCCGTTCGACCCGATCGATCCCGACGTGCCGATCGCCGGTGACGACACGTGCTACCAGCTGTACACGTCGGGCACGACCGGGCTGCCCAAGGGCGTCGAGATCACGAACGACAACCTGCATGCGACGCTGTCGACCGGCCGGGACGCATGGCGGTTCCACGGTGACGACCTCGTCAATCTCGTGGCGATGCCGCTGTTCCACATCGCGGGGAGTGGATGGGCGCTCGCTGGCATGGTGAATGGCGCCCACACCGTGATGACCAAGGAGGTCAACCCGGTCGAGATCATCGAGCTGATCCCGAAGTTCCGGATCACCCACGCGCTGCTCGTCCCGGCCGTGCTGCAGTTCGTGCTCGCCGTACCGGGCGCCAGCGATGCCGACTTCTCGTCCATGCGGGCGATGGTCTATGGCGCGTCACCGATCAGCGAGGCCGTGCTCGTCGGATCGCTCGCTCTGTTCGGGTGTGACTTCATGCAGGCCTACGGTCTGACCGAGACGACCGGCGGGTTCGTGCAGCTCGGCCCGGAGGATCACGACCCCGGCGGTGACCGAGCGCACCTGCTCCGGGCGGCGGGCAAGCCGTGGGGCGACGCCGAGATCCGCATCGTCGACCCCGAGTCGGGCGGCGACGTCGGCGAGGGCGAGGTCGGCGAGGTGTGGGTCCGGTCCAAGCAGGTGATGAAGGGCTACTGGAAGAACCAGACGGCGACCGCGGCGTCGATCGTCGACGGCTGGTTCCGCACCGGCGACGCCGGGTACCTGATCGACGGGTACCTGTACATCCACGACCGGGTCAAGGACATGGTCGTGTCCGGTGGCGAGAACATCTACCCGGCCGAGGTCGAGAACGCCCTGATGCGTCATGAGGGCGTCGCCGACGTGGCCGTCATCGGCGTCCCGGACGAGCGATGGGGCGAGACGGTGAAGGCCGTCGTCGTGCGGTCGGACGACTCGCTGACCGAGCTCGACCTGATCGCGTTCGCCAAGACACAACTGGCCTCGTACAAGTGCCCGACGTCGGTCGACTGGGTCGAGGTGCTGCCGCGCAACCCGTCCGGCAAGGTGCTGAAGACCGAGCTCCGGTCGCCCTACTGGGAGGGCCGCGAGCGGCGCGTCAACTGACGCTCACTGCTGCTGTTGCTGCTGCGCGGCCCGGGCGTCGATCTCGCGTTTGCGGAGCTCGGACGCCTGCACGCCACCGATCGCCCACCCCTCGGGGAACACCTCGTTGATGCGCAGTCGGGTTCGCTCGATCGGGCAGCCGACGATCTCGGCGACGAGCGGTGGGATGCGCTCGCAGAGCGCCTGGTGCTCGGACGCCGGCCGACCCCGGAACAGATCGAGGGTGATGAACGGTGCCTGTACGCCCGATTCGCTGATCGGGATGCCGCCGACGGCGAAGTCGTCGCCGGGCAGTTCGTGCACCTGAGTACGGACCCGGTTGATGTCGGACTCGATGATGTCGGCGAACATCTGCGCCGTCTCGACGAGGAGGCGGCGCTTGACGTCCGGGTCGACGGGGGCGGCGAGATCGATGCGCAGGAACGGCATGCGGCGACCGTAGTGCGAGCCTCACTCGCCGAGCACGTCATCGAGCTCGCCGAGCGGCGGCTGCGGACCGTGGGAGCGCCAGGCGTCCCAGTAGGTGCCCAACCGGCCGACATGGTGCTTCGGACGCTCGGCGAACAACGCACGGCCGTGGGCCACCGCCGACGCCTCCAGCATCGAGCGCGCGCTGTCGACGAGCGACAGGACCGGTGCGAGGTCACCGAGCCGAGCGAGCTCGACGTCGTCGCCGCGTAGCCGGTTCGACAGCACGACCATGTCGTGGGCG
>JAUHYJ010000764.1 GCA_030425785.1 Acidimicrobiia bacterium
GACGACTCGCTCGTGCGCGGCACCACGGCCGGCCCGCTCGTCCGGCTGGTCCGCGACGCCGGTGCCTCCGAGGTGCACCTCCGGATCACGTGTCCGCCGATCACCCACGCCTGCCACTTCGGCGTCGACATGGGCCACGACGGCGACCTGATCGCGGGTCGGATGACCGTCGAGGAGATGCGTGAACACATCGGCGCCGACAGCCTTGCGTTCTTGTCGCTCGACGGGATGATGCTCGCCGTCGCCGACCGCACGAGCGGCGACGACGACGGATACTGCAACGGCTGCTTCACCGGCAGCTACCCGATCCACGTCGGCGACGCCCAGGCCAAGCTCTCCTTCGAGGGCGTGCTCGCCTGATGCGCGTCCTCGTGGTCGGCAGCGGCGGCCGTGAGCAGGCAATCGCCTGGTCGTGCCGCCACCACGGACACGACGTGCGGATCGAACCGTCACTCGGTGACGCGTCGAGCGCCGACACCGACCTGGTGATCCCGGGTCCCGAAGCGGTGCTCGTCGAGGGCATCGCCGACGAATGCGCCCGCCGCGGCCTCGCCTGCTTCGGCCCGACGGCCCGACTCGCTCGTCTCGAGGCGTCCAAGTCGTACGCGCGGGAACTCGCCACGACACTTGGCATCGCCGGCCCGGCATTCGCCCACTTCGACAGCAGCGCTGCCGCCGACGAGGCCATTGCATGGTGGCGCTCCCTGGGTCGTCGGGTGGTGGTGAAGCTCGACGGGCTCGCCGGCGGGAAGGGGGTCACCGTTCCCGACGGCGACGAGGCCACGATCGCAGCCATCCGAGCCGCCGCCGACACCGGGACGTTCCTCCTCGAGGAGCGCTTGCAGGGCGCGGAGTGCTCGTTGCTCGCGCTCTGCGACGGCACGCGCGCCATCGCACTCCCGCTCGCCCAGGACCACAAACGTCTCGGCGAGGGTGACACCGGACCCAACACCGGCGGTATGGGCGCCTACGCACCGGCACCGGTCCCGTACACGGGCGAGGAACTGGCCGAGCGGTTCGTCCAGCCGGTGATCGATCACTTCGCTGCAGCGGGCACCCCCTACGTCGGCGTCATCTTCGCCGGCCTGATGCTCACCGACGACGGACCCCGCCTCATCGAGTACAACGTCCGTTTCGGCGACCCCGAGGCGCAGACGGTGCTACCCCTGGTCGAGAGCGACGTCGCCGAACTGGCGCTCGCTGCCACCCGCGGCGCGCTCGACGAGTCGGTGCTCGTGGTGCGCGCCCAGGCGGCGCTCACCGTCGTCGCGGCGGCACCGGGATACCCGGTCGCCCCGACGCTGGGCGCCACGATCCACGACGACATGCAGAGCGGTGCGATCGGCCCCGACGGCACCACGACCCTGCGCTTCGACGCCGCGGTCGACGCCGACGGTCGTGTGGCCGGCGGCCGCGTGCTCGCGATCACCGGGATCGGATTCGATCTCGAGGAAGCACGCGCCGCCGCCTACGACCACGTCAACCGCATCCACTTCGACGGCATGCAGTTCCGGCGCGACATCGGTTGGCGGGCGCTCGGTGCCGGGCTGGCGTCGTACGCCGCGGCCGGCGTCGACATCGACGAGGGAAGCCGTGCCGTCGCCGAGATGAAGGCGTCCGTCGAGGCCACCCACGACAACGGCGTGCTCAAGGGCGTCGGCTCGTTCGGCGGCGTGTTCTCGGCCAAGGCGATCACCGACCTCGACGACCCGGTGCTCGTCGCCTCCACCGACGGCGTCGGCACCAAGGTCGAGCTCGCCGCCCGACTCGCCATGGTGCGCGGGGTCGGGACCGACATCGTGAACCACTGCATCGACGACGTGCTCGTGCAGTCGGCGAAGCCGTTGTTCTTCCTCGACTACATCGCTGCGAGCGTCCTCGACGCCGACATGGTGGCAGAGGTCGTCGGCGGGATGGCCGATGCCTGCCGCGAGGCCGGATGCGCGCTGCTCGGCGGGGAGACCGCCGAGATGCCCGGCGTCTACCGA
>JAUHYJ010000094.1 GCA_030425785.1 Acidimicrobiia bacterium
GTCGGCCCGCTCATCGCGCCCCCGAGCGGGCCACTGGCACGCGCGCTGGGGTCGCTCGAGCCTGGTGAGTCGTGGCTCGTCGAACCACGACCGCTCGACGACACCGGCCGGCTCTGGTCGCCAGGTGTCCGCGTCGGCGTCCGGCCGGGCAGCTGGTTCCACCGGACGGAATGCTTCGGTCCGGTGCTCGGCGTCATCCGCGCCGACGATCTCGACCACGCGATCAGCATCCAGAACAACGTCGACTTCGGGCTGACGGGAGGCATCCACTCGCTCGATCCCGACGAGGTCGCACACTGGGTCGATCGGGTCGAGGTCGGCAACGCGTACGTGAACCGCAGCACCACCGGCGCCGTCGTCCGGCGCCAGCCGTTCGGAGGCTGGAAGCATTCGGCGGTCGGCCCGGGCGCGAAGGCCGGCGGACCGAACTACCTGCTCCAGTTCGCCGGGTTCGCCGAGCCGGACACCGTCGATCCGAGTCGAGTGCGGGCCTCGTACGAGGCCGCGTGGCGCGACGAGTTCGCCGTCGGCCACGACCCGACCGGGCTCCGGGCCGAGTCGAACGTGCTGCGCTACCGCCCCGTCGAGCGCGTCGTCGTCCGTCACACCGCCGGACACGAACGCGACGTCGCCCGGCTGCGAGCCGCCGCCGACGTCACCGGCGTCACCCTCGTCGAGTCATCTGCCGATGCGATCCCGACCGACGAGTTCGTGGCCTCGCTGCGACCGGGCGACCGCGTGCGTCTGCTGGGGGTCGACGACGAGCTCGCCGCCCTGGTCGAGTGCCGCGCCTGGTTCGACGTCACCGCCCCGAGCACGTCCGGCCGCGTCGAGCTCCTGAAGTGGGTGCGCGAGCAGGCGGTGTCGACGACCGTCCACCGTCACGGTCGCCTGCCGAGCGACTGAGTCAGCCGGGCCGGCCGAACGCGTCGCGCACCGGCGCATAGTGGTCGTCGTCGACCGGCACGAAGCGATCGAGGGCCGAATCGGCCAGCTCTGACCGAGCGGCCGGATCGTCGTTGAGCGCGAGCACCGCAGCGCGCACCGTCGCCATGAGCTCGGGGTCGAGGTCGGCCCGGGCGACGAGCGGTTGGGTCGGCCAGGGCCCGAGCCGCTCGATCAGCCGCAGCCCCGCCACCGCCGGATCGTGTCGGGCCCGTCCGGTTCGCACGACCGAGTCGATGACGGCGGCGTCGACCTCGCCGCCGAGGAGTGCGTCGAGCGAGCGATGGTGCCCACCGGTGAAGACGAGCTCCGCGAAGTCGTCCGGCGACGCACCCGCCCGTTCGATCGCGTGGCGGAGCGCGAAGTGACCGCTCAGGCTCACCAGGTCGTTGCAGGCGATCCGGCGACCGCGCAGATCGTCGAGCGTCCGAGCGGGGTCGTCGCCGCGCACGACGAGATCGCCGAAGTAGATCGGCCGACCGTCGCTGTCGGGATCGTCGGGCACCCAGCCGACCCCGGCGAGCCGGACGCTCGGGCGGTCGCCGCGCAGCGCGAGGTCGACGAACGAGGTCGAGCAGATCCATCCGAGGTCGTAGGTGCCCTCGGCGAAGGGGTCGTCGCCCGGCGACGGTCCCGACGTGGTCGTGTCGAACACGACCTCGGCGCCGACGGCCGCACCGATGATCTCGAACAGCGACTCGGGGAACCCCGGCGACATGTAGGAGATCAGGCGCACGAGCGGCCACCGTAGCGTCGCGCCCGACCCGCTCGGACGGCGGCGACGCGACGGCCGACACGGCGCAACGTCCACGTGGGGCCCGGCGACGCCCGGGTATCGTCGCAGCGTGCTGCGAATGTCGACCCTGTTCCTCCGCACCCTTCGTGATGATCCCTCGGACGCGGAGGTGCCGTCGCACAAGCTGCTCGTTCGTGCCGGCTACATCCGCCGGGCGGCACCCGGCGGGTTCTCGTGGCTGCCGCTCGGGTGGATCGTGTACCGCAACGTCGAGCGCGTCGTGCGCGAGGAGATGGACGCCGCCGGCTTCCAGGAGGTCCACTTCCCGGCGCTGTTGCCGAAGGAACCGTACGAGGCGTCCGGGCGCTGGGTCGACTACGGCGACAACCTGTTCCGCCTGCAGGACCGCCACGGCGCCGACTTCCTGCTCGCGCCGACGCACGAGGAGATGTTCGCCCTGCTCGTCAAGAGCCTGTACGCGTCGTACAAGGATCTGCCGCTCAGCATCTACCAGATCCAGACCAAGTACCGCGACGAGGCCCGTCCGCGCGCCGGCCTGCTGCGCGGCCGCGAGTTCGTCATGAAGGACTCGTACAGCTTCGACGTCGACCAGGCCGGTCTGCAGGCGTCGTACGACCGCCACCGCGCGGCGTACATCCGCACCTTCGACCGACTGGGTCTGCCCACCGTGATCGTGTCCGCGATGTCGGGGGCGATGGGTGGCTCGGCGTCCGAGGAGTTCCTCACCCCGCTCGACGTCGGCGAGGACACCTACGTGCGCTGCACCTCGTGCGGCTACGCGGCCAACGTCGAAGCGGTGCGGGTGCCCGTCCCCGAGTCGCAGCCCGTCGACGGGCTGCCCGAGGCCGTCGTGCACGACACGCCCGGCACGCCCACCATCGCCACCCTGGTCGACTACCTCAACGAGCACGAGCCGAGAGCCGACGGCACGTGGACGGCCGCCGACACGATGAAGAACGTCGTCGTCAAGCTGCGCCACCCCGACGGATCGGTCGAGCCGCTCGCCATCGGCGTACCCGGCGACCGCGAGGTCGACGAGAAGCGGCTGGCCGCCCACGTCGAACCCGCCGAGCTCGAACCCTTCGACGAGGCCGACTTCGCCCGGTACCCGACGCTCGTGAAGGGCTACATCGGCCCGGGCGCGCTCGGCACCGACGGCACGTCGGGCATCCGGTTCCTGACCGACCCCCGCATCGTGCCCGGCACGAGGTGGGTCACGGGCGCCAACGAGGACGGTCGTCACGTCGTCGACCTCGTGTTCGGGCGCGATTTCACCTCCGACGGCACGATCGAGGCCGCCGAGGTCCGCGCCGGCGATGTCTGTCCGAACTGTGGGAGCGACGTCGAGATCGCCCGCGGCATCGAGATGGGCCACATCTTCCAGCTCGGCACCAAGTACGCCGAGGCGCTGGGGCTCCAGGTGCAGGACGAGTCGGGCAAGCTCGTCACGGTCACCATGGGGTCGTACGGCATCGGCGTGTCGCGCGCGGTCGCCGCGATCGCCGAGACGAACCACGACGAGCACGGCCTCGTGTGGCCCCGCGAGGTCGCGCCCGCCGACGTGCACCTGGTCATCGCCGGCAAGGAGGGCGGCCCGCAGCGGCCCGTCGCCGAGCAGCTGGCGGCCGACCTCGAGGCGGCGGGCCTGCGCGTGCTGTTCGACGACCGTGAGGGCGTGTCGCCCGGCGTGCGGTTCAAGGACGCCGAACTGATCGGTGTGCCGACGATCGTCGTGTGCGGTCGCGGCATCGACGCCGACGACCCGACCGACAGCATGGTCGAGGTCAAGGACCGACGCAGCGGCGAGCGGGTCGACGTGCCGCTCGCCGACGTGGTCGCGCACTGCGCCCGCTGACGGCCGCCGCGCACCACCGCTCGCGACGACGGTTTGGCACTCCCGTCAGATTGCGGACAAGATCTGTCCGCAATGTCGTCGATGATGTCGCCATGACCGACACCCTGCAACCAGCGCACGGCATGGCCCGCCCAACCGCGCCCCCCACCCCCGACGCCGCCATCGAGGCCCGGTCGCTCGGCCGCTCGTTCGGCGACCTCACCGCCGTCGACGGCGTCGACCTCACCATCGGCGCCGGTGAGATCTACGGCCTGCTCGGCCCGAACGGCGCCGGCAAGTCGACGACCGTCCGCATGCTCTGCACCCTGCTCGCACCGACGAGCGGGTCGGCCCGCGTCGCGGGTCACGACGTGGTCACCGAGGCGTCCGATGTCCGCCTGCGCATCGGTGCGGCGTTGCAGGAGGCCGCGCTCGACCCCAAGCAGAGCGGTACCGAACTCCTCCGGCTCCAGGGCCGGCTGTACGGACTGACCTCCACCGAGGTCGACGAGCGGGTGGGCCAGCTCACCGAGATGATCGATCTCGGCGACGCCATGGGCCGGCCGATCGCCACGTACTCGGGCGGGATGAAGCGTCGACTCGACCTGGCCGCCGCGCTCGTGCACAACCCCGACGTCCTGTTCCTCGACGAGCCCACCACCGGGCTCGACCCCGTGAGCCGTGCACGTGTGTGGGACGAGGTCCGGCTGCTGAACGAGCAGCTCGGCATGACGATCCTGCTCACCACGCAGTACCTCGAGGAGGCCGACGCCCTCGCTCACCGGGTCGGCATCATCGACGGTGGCGCACTGGTCGCCGAGGGCACGCCGGCGGAGCTCAAGCGCAGCGTCGGCGACGACCTCGTCATCGCACGGCTCGACGACCGACTCGACACGGCCGATGCCGAGCGGCTCCTCGCCGACCTCGACGTGACCGTCGTCGACGCCGTCGGTGACGAGCTCGTCCTGTCGACGGCCGTCGGTGCCGAGACGATCGGGCCCGTCGCCGTGGCCCTCGCCGCCGCGGGCATCACCCTGCGCGACCTCACGTTGCGCACGCCGACCCTGGACGACGTGTTCCTCGAGATGACCGGCAACCGCCTCGACGCCGGACACCTCGACGGCGAGCACGAACGAACCGGGCACGAGCCGGAAGGAGCCGGGCGATGAACTCGACGGTCACCACACCCGCTGCTCAGCTCCGTTCCTCTGCGGTGCGGGCACGACCGACCGGGTTCGCCCACGACGTCCTCACCATCGCCGGGCGCTCGCTCCGGGCGGTTCCCCGCGACCTCGAGGCCGTCATCCCGCCGGTGCTCATCGCGGTGTTCTTCTTCGTCGTCAACATCGCCACGCTCGAACGGCTCACCGAGAGCACGATCGGCGGGTTCGACTACACGGCGTTCCAGATGCCGACCGCCGTCCTGCTCGGCGTCACCGGCGTGTCACGCGCTCCGGCGCTCGTGCTCGACGTGCAGAACGGCTACTTCGATCGACTCCTGATGACGCCGATGAAGCGGACGGCGATCCTGCTCGGCCATCTCGTCGCCGACGTCGCGGTCGCCGCATGTCTGACGATCCCGATCCTGGCGCTCGGCCTCGCACTCGGCTCGGGCTTCGAGACCGGGCTCGCCGGCCTGGTCGTCTTCGTCATCGGCGCAGCATCGTGGAGTCTCGCGTTCGCCGGCTTCGGGTACGCCGTCGCGCTCAAGACCGGCAACCCGGCTGCCGTCCAGTCGATGTTCCTGCTGTTCTTCCCGTTCCTGTTCCTCACGACGTCGTACGTGCCCCGTGAGCAGCTCTCGGGATGGCTCGACGTGGCAGCGACGTTCAACCCGGTCACCTACATCCTCGACGGGATGCGGTCGCTCGCGACCGACGGGTGGAGCATCGACGTCCTGTGGGCGTTCACCGCGATCGCCCTCGTCGGGGCGGCCAGCATCTCGATGTGCCTCGCGGCACTCCGTGGACGGGTGAAGGCCGGCTAGTGGCCGATCCGACCGCCCGCACGCTCGCCTTGCTGGCGTTGCTCCAGACGCACCGGCACTGGACCGGCGCGGACCTGGCTCGTCGCCTCGAGGTGAGCGAGCGGACGGTCCGGCGCGACATCGACCGGCTCCGAGCACTCGGGTACCCGGTGCACGCCGCGCCGGGGCTCGACGGCGGGTACCAGCTCGCTGCCGGCACGCACCTCCCGCCCCTCGTCGTCGACGACGAGGAAGCCGTCGCCCTCGCGGTGGGGCTGCGCGCCGCCGCAGGCGCCGCGATCGAGGGCATCGACGAGACCACCGTCCGAGTGATGGCGAAGCTCGAGCAGGTGCTCCCGGACCGGCTCCGCCGGCGCGTCGATGCGCTGCACTCGAACGTCGAGGTGCTGCGTTGGCGCTCGCCCGACCAGGTACCCGCCCGCCACCTCGCCACCCTCGCCACCGCATGCCGCGACCGGGAGGAAGTGCGCTTCGACTACACGCGCCGCGACGGCGACACCGCCCGACGCCTCGTCCAACCGCTCCAGATGGTCTCGGTCGGCCAGCGTTGGTACCTCGTCGCGTGGGACGTCCGCCGAGCCGACTGGCGTACGTTCCGCGTCGACCGGATGGCATCGCCCACGCTCGCCGGTGCTCGGTTCGTCCCGCGCGAGCTGCCCGCCGCGAGCGCCGCCGACTTCGTCACCGCCGGGCTGCGAGCCGCCCGAGAGGAGTTCGTCGCGCTCGTGACCGTCGAGGCCGAGCGGCTCGACGAGGTGGCGAGCTGGTTCGGCAACCACATGACGCGCGTCGAGGGCACACCGAAGCAGCTGCGCGTCACGTCCGACACCACGGCGTGGCTGGCCGGCATGATCGCGGTGCTGGCGACCAGCTTCGACATCGTCGTCGACGAAGCGCCCGCCGAGGTCAGATCACTGCTCGAGGCCGCAGCCGGGCGGCTGACGACCTGACCGACACGACCAGGAGCGATCAGGCGGGGACGTCGTGCGTCGAGCGTTCGCCGTCGCGCTCGGCGTCGCGTGCGGTCGTGTACTCGGCCCAGCCGGCGACGAACAACAGCAGCGTCGTCATGGCGATCGTCATCGCGAACAGTCCGAGGGCCTGACCGACCTCGGTGCGTTCACCGACCAGGTCGGTCTCGGTGATGAGCACGAGCGAGCCGATGGCACCCAGCACGAACGTCAAGGCGGCGACGAATCGCACCGCCTTGACCGCCGTGGCGGGGTTCGAGAGTGGGGCGGACGGGCCGCTGGGGACGTCGAACGACGAACTGGTCACCAGCGAACGATGCGCCTGCGCACACGCGATTGCAAGCGGTTTCTCGACGACCGGCCCCGAGGTCAGGACACGCCGAGCGCCGACGTCGCCTCGTGCTTGAGGCGCCGATAGTCGACCTTGCCGTTCGGTGCGCGCCCGATGGTGTCGACGACCACGAGTCGCTTGGGCGACTTGTAGGCCGCGAGCCCCTCCCGCACATGGGCGATGACGTCGCGCTCGTCGAACGTCGCACCGTCGCGCAGCTCGACGACGCCGGTGACCGCCTCGCCGAACTTCTCGTCGGGCACGCCGACGACGACCGCGTCGAGCACCGCCGGGTGCCGCTTGAGCGCCTCTTCGACCTCTTCGGGGAAGACCTTCTCGCCGCCGGTGTTGATGCACACCGAGCCCCGTCCGAGCAGGGTGATGGTGCCGTCGGCTTCGACCGTGGCGAAGTCGCCGGGGCACGAGTACCGCGTGCCGTCGATCTCGAGGAACGTGCGGGCCGACTTCTCCGGATCCTTGTAGTAGCCGATCGGCTGCCGTCCGCCGACGGCGAGTCGGCCGATCTCACCCGAACCCGGCTCGACCGGCCGCAGCTGATCGTCGACGACGATCGAGTCGGGGGTCAGCGCGAACTTCGCGGTCTCGGCGGTGGCGCCGCCACCCGAGACCGACACGCCCATGCCGAGCGCCTCCGAGGACGAGAACGCGTCCATCAGGAACATGTCGGGATGGTGACGCAGCAGGCCCTCCTTGATCTCCTTGCTCCACATCACGCCCGAGGACACGATCTGGACGAGGCTCGACAGGTCCCATCGCCCGGGGGAGGCATCGAGCGCGCGCAGGATCGGCTTGCCGAACGCGTCGCCGACGATCGAGAGGTGGCCGACGCCCCGTCGCTCGATCGTGTCGAGCAGTTCGACCGCGTCGAAGTGGCGCTCGGTCAGCGTGACGACGGCGCCGCCCGCGCACCACGACGACAGGCAGGGGAAGTTGCCCGTGCCGTGCATCTGCGGGCAGGCCGGGAGGAACGGCGCTCGCGACCCGTCGTAGCGTCCACGCAGATCGTCGACCGTACCGTCGTCGGCGAACGGCACGCCGAGCGTGGCGTTCAGGCGGACCACCAGGTCGTCCTGTCGCCACATCACGCCCTTCGGCATGCCCGTGGTGCCGCCGGTGTAGAGCATGTTCAGGTCGTCGCCCGACCGGCCGCCGTCGGGAACGACCCGATCGGTCTCGGTCGCGGCCGCCTGCTCGTAGGGCACCGCCCAGTCGGGACAGTCGCCGGAGCCGTCGTCGACCCACAGCCAGGCACGCACCTTCGGCAGCCGGTCGCGGATCGGGTCGACCGTGTCGGCGAAGCCGCCGTGGAACACCACGGCGCCGGCGTCGGCGTTGTCCCACAGGTACAGGAGCTCGTCGGCGGTGTACCGGTAGTTCGTGTTGACGGGCACGAGCGCCGCCTTGAACGCTGCGAACATCGACTCGAGATACTCCGGGCAGTTGTACAGGTACTGCGCCACGGACTGCTGACGTTCGAGCCCGGCGTCCGACAGATGACGCGCGACGCCGTTCGCGCGCCGGTCGGCCTCGGCGAAGGTGCGGGCCAGATCGCCGTGGATCAGCGCCGGTGCGTCGGGCAGCTCCTCGGCGACGACTTCCCAGACGTCGGCGTAGTTCCAGTTCCCCATCCGCCCTTGCGTAGCACCGCGCCCGGATCGGCGGCGAGGTGGCGGACCGTGCGGACCGTGCGAGACTGGCAGCCGTGGCGCCACTCCCCATCCTGCTCGTCATGTGGCTGGCCTTCAGCGGTGCGATCGCCGAGGCGTTCGAGTCGCGCCAGCCGGCGACCACCGAGGTGCCGGCCGTACGCGACGTGCGATTCGCCGTCGGCGCTGCGTGCGACCTCGACACGGTCGAGGCGTTGGCGACGCGCCACCCCGGCGTGCGCCAGTTCGTGGTCATGGCGACCGACACGTTCGCCTCCACGTCAGGCACGGTGGCCGTCGCGGCCCGGTCGGCCGACGGCACGTGGGGCTGCCAGACGGCGCCGGAGCCGGCACGATTCGGGCGCAACGGCACCCGGCCGCTGGCCGACCGGGTGTCCGGCGACGGCACGACACCGGCCGGGGTCTTCGAGCTCGGACGGGTGACGGCCTGGGACGGCGAGGAGTTCAGCGTCTTCGGCAACCGCCCCGACCCCGGCGCGCTCGTGCCGTACCGCGACGTGCGGCAGGAGGACTGCTGGGGCGCCACCGCCAACACCCCCCGCTACCAACACCTCGTCGACCGACCGGGGTGCGGCGGGCCCGACGAATGGCTCCCCCGCTACGGCGACGTCTACTCGCACGCCGCGGTGATCGGGGCGAACCTCGATCCGATCTCGGGCGACGAGCCCGGCGAGACGCCGTTCGCCGCCGCGATCTTCCTCCATCGCCACAGTTACACGTCGAGCGGGGCCCCGAAGACGACCAGCGGATGCGTGTCGCTCGCGTACGAGGAGCTGGTCACGGTGGTGCGGTTGCTCGACCCCCGGCTCGACCCGCACTTCGCGATCGGCCCGACCGGCTGGTTGCGCGCCTCGGCCTGAGCCTCGGTATGCACGCGCAGGGGGGAGCCATCTGGCGTCCAGATGGCGCGATAGGCCTCCGCTGATCGCGCGGGTCTGACGTTGAGGATAATCCCATGCAATATCAGCCACCACAGTGGTCGCGGAATCTCCACCACGCGCGGGTCCCAGAGAAACTGCCTGAGGTAGGTTTTGAGCGCGGCCTTTTCCGGCGCTCTGGGCGTGCCCAGATTGGTGATCAGGACCCCGATGCGCCCCGTCCGACCGTGCTCGAAACTGTCAGTACCGATATATTGCATGCTGGCGCACTATACTGGCGCTCCGCGGTGCTGCCAAGTCGCGGCTCA